>JBFYOR010000049.1:0-7651 GCA_041303695.1 Mycobacterium sp.
GCCGGCGGACGCCGGGAACTCGGCCTGCTCAACTGGATCATCTCCCGTCTGGCCGCCCGGTCCATCCGGGCTCCGCAGATGCACCTGTTCACCACGCTAGGCCAGCACAAGCTCCTGTTCCTGTCCTTCCTGCCGTACTCAGGCATGCTGCTGAACTGGGGCAAACTGCCCAAGCGGGACAAGGAACTGGTGATCCTGCGGGTCGGTCATCTGCGCGGTTCGGAATACGAACTGCAGCAGCACCGCCGGCTGGCCCGATCACGCGGGCTGGACGCGGCGTTGCAGGAGAAGATCTTTGCCGGGCCCGGCGCGGAGGGGCTGACCGACCGCGAGCGAACCCTGCTGCAGGCCGTCGACGAGTTCGTCGTCGATCGGGACGTCAGCGATCAGACCTTCGCTGCACTGTCAGCCCACCTCACTCGGCAGCAGGTGATCGAATTCTGCACGCTGGCAGGTCATTACGACGCAATCGCCGGGATATTGGCGGCACTGCGGGTGCCGATGGACTTCCCGGACTGAGGCCGCGTCAGAGGTAGGTCACCCCGAGCACCACCGTCGTGAAGATCATCGGCGCCAGCGGAAGTGCAGCCAGAAAGGCCGCCCTGGTGAGGTCGCCGCGCTGGTAACGCTGCCAGGCGAAATGGAACGCCGCGGCGGCGCCGATCACGACCAGACCCGACACCACCAGCACCCAGGTACTCCGCGAGGCCGATCGCGTCGCCATCGTGATGCCGATCAGCCAGAGGATGTGGCCGAGCACCAGTCCGCCGACACCGGCGATGAGCACGGGCTTTACCGCGGGCGTCAAAAGTTGATCATGTGGCCGGCGAGGCCGTGGAAGCATTCCTGCAGCGCCTCCGACAGCGTCGGGTGGATGTGCACATTGCGGGCGAGTTCGTTGGCGGTGAGATCCCACTTCTGGGCCAGAGTCAGTTCGGCCACCAACTCCGAGACATCGGGACCGATCAGATGCGCCCCGAGCAGTTCGCCGTATTTGGCGTCGGCGATCACCTTGACGAAGCCGGTGGGATCGGCCAGTCCGTGGGCCTTGCCGTTGGCGGTGAACGGGAACTTGGCGATCTTGACGTCGTAGCCCTCGTCGCGGGCCTGCTGCTCGGTCAGCCCGAAGCTGGCGACCTGCGGCTGACAGAACGTCGCCCGCGGCATCATCCGGTAGTCGCCCAGCGTCATCGTCTCCGCGCCACCGATGGTCTCGGCCGCGACCACACCCATCGCCTCGGCGACATGGGCCAGTTGCAGTTTGGCGGTCACATCTCCGATGGCATAGATGTGCGGGACATTGGTGCGCATGTAGTCGTCGATCGCGATGGCACCGCGGTCGGTCAGCGCCACCCCCGTCGCCTCCAGACCGAAGCCGTCGATATTGGGCGCGAACCCGATGGCCTGCATCACCGTGTCGGCCTTGAGTTCCTCGGTCTTGCCGTCCTTGCTGACCACGACCGTGACGACCGAACCGTCGTCGGAGATGGACTCCACCTTCGTCCCGGTCAGGATCTTGACGCCGAGTTTCTTGTACTGCTTCTCGATCTCCTTGGAGACCTCGGCGTCCTCATTGGGCAGCGCGCGGGGCAGGAACTCGACAATCGTCACGTCGACGCCGTAGTTGACCATGACGTAGGCGAACTCCATGCCGATCGCACCGGCACCGGCGATGACGATCGAGCCGGGCAGTTCCCGGTCGAGGATCTGCTCCTCGTAGGTGACGACGTTCTTCGACAGCGCGGTCCCGGGGATCAGCCGGGTGCTGCTGCCGGTGGCGATGATCGCGTTGCCGAAGGTGACGGTCTCGGTCCCGCCGTCATTGAGTTGCACCGCGATGGTGTTGGCGTCGGTGAACCGGCCGTACCCGTGGATCTCGGTGATCTTGTTCTTCTTCATCAGATAGTGCACACCGGCGACGCGGCCGCCGGCGACCTTGCGACTGCGGTCGAAAGCGGCGCCGTAGTCCGCGGTCATCTGCCCGGTAAAGCCGAATGTCGCGGCTTCCTTGGTGACGATGTGGGTCAACTCGGCGTTGCGCAACAATGCCTTGGACGGGATGCAGCCCACGTTCAGGCACACTCCGCCCCAGTACTTGGGTTCGATGATGGCGGTGTTCAGGCCGAGCTGGGCGCAGCGGATTGCCGCGACGTATCCGCCGGGGCCGGCACCGAGGACGACGACGTCAAAGTGGGTCACGTCGCTACCCTATTACTGGACGCGCGATCCATTCGAAGTAATAGGCACCGTGAAGTACGGCGGCGGCCGCCATCGACGCCAGCGGGGCCGCCATCAGGGCGATCGCCAACGCGCTCACCTGCGGTCGGTTGGGCACCATGGAGACGAGCATGCTGGCCACCATGCACACGACCAGGAAGAGCAGGATGCCGAACACCGGAACGGTCTTGCTCAGCGCGGTGTACCACCAGAAGTAGAAACCCAGGCCGGCTGCGGCGGCCAGCAGCCAGACCCCGGCCGTGATGAGCGCGAACTTCCAGCGCTTCACGAACTGGTAGGCACTGGGCACGACGACGGGCTGCGCGGGCACCACTGTGGGCATATGCCCGGTCACCGAACGCAGGAAGGCGTCGGTATCGACGTTGTCCAGTGCGCTGAAGGCCTGGGGCGTTGGCGAGTCGGCCTCGGGTTCAGGGTCGGCCGGCGAGTCGGCCTCGGCGAAGGACTCGCCCTCGGACTCAGCGGAAATCTCCGGCTCGGCGATCAGGAACGACGGCTCGGCCTCGGCGTCGGGCTCCACCGGAGCCTCGACCTCGATCTCGACCTCGGGCTCGATCTCGACCGACGACCATGCGACCGCCGGCTCCGGATCCTGCACGAGCGGCCGCAGCGGAACCGGATGCGGACCGGTGTCGAAGATCGGCGCGTGATGCGGCTCGGTGGTCGGCGACATCGCCGGCTGGGCGCCGGTGGCGAACATCGGCGTCAGATGCGGCCCGGTGATCGGTGAAACGGTGTCAGTCACCAGCCACCACCTGCAGCAGTAATAATACCGAGAGCCAGCCGGGGCCCATCGCCAGGACGAACGCGCCCGCCGTGGTGATCCACCGCCGGCCGGAGAGCAGAATCAGCAACATCCCGATGACGCTCGGAACCCCGATGACCAACGAAACGACGAGATCGGGGCGGATGGTCGCGTCGACGCTCAGCTTGGCTGCGAGCGCGGCGATCTGACCCGCGACGCAACCGAGGAGCAATGCGCTTGTGAGCAGCCATGCCCGAGGCAGGGGTATCACGATTTGGACGATACCGAGCGATCGGCCGACAACCCCGCAGCCGCCCCGGCGTGCCGAGCCGCTATTTCTGCAGGGTTGCGCCCGTCACCGGCGGCCGCGCCGCCAGCAGGGCGTTCTCCTCGGGGGTGAAGGCCCGGCCCCGGATGAGAAACCGCACTCCCTCCGGCGCTTCCAGGCTGAAACCGCCACCGCGGCCGGGCACCACATCGATGGTCACCTGGGTGTGCTTCCAGGTCTCGAATTGCGGGCCGGAGATCCACACCGGTGCGCCGTCGATGTCGCCGAGCAGCACATCGCGGTCCCCGACGATGAATTCACCGTCGGGGTAGCACATCGGCGACGACCCGTCGCAGCATCCACCGGACTGATGAAACATCACCGGCCCGTGCTGCTGCCGCAGGCGGCGTAGCAGTTCGGCGGCGGCGGCCGTGATGAGCACGCGGGGCGGGGCGGACCCGGAATCGGAATCGATCAGAATCGGACCTTCTTCGCGCACGCGCTCATCCGAATCCGACCTTCTTCGCGCAAGCGCTCATCAGAAGAACCCCTGGGCCTTGTTGCTGTAGGACACCAGCAGGTTCTTGGTCTGCTGGTAGTGATCCAGCATCATCAGGTGGTTCTCCCGGCCGATGCCGGACTGTTTGTAGCCGCCGAAGGCCGCATGCGCCGGGTACATGTGATAGCAGTTCGTCCACACCCGGCCGGCCGCGATATCAAGGCCGGCCCGGTAGGCGACGTTGCCGTTTCGGCTCCACACCCCCGCGCCGAGGCCGTAGAGGGTGTCGTTGGCGATCCGGATGGCGTCGTCGTAGTCGGTGAATGAGGTCACCGACAGGACGGGGCCGAAGATCTCCTCCTGGAAGATCCGCATCGCGTTGTCCCCGGTGAAGATGGTCGGCTGCACGTAGTAGCCACCGGCGAGGTCCCCGCCCAGATCGGCGCGCTCGCCGCCGGTCAGCACCGTTGCGCCCTCACTGCGACCGATCTCGATATAGGACAGGATCTTCTCCAGCTGGTCATTGGAGGCCTGGGCGCCGATCATCGTCTCGGTGTCCAGCGGGTCGCCCTGCCGGATCGCCTTGGTGCGGATCGCCGCCAGCGCCAGGAAGTCGTCGTAGATATCGGCCTGGATCAGCGAGCGTGACGGGCAGGTGCAGACCTCACCCTGATTGAGGGCGAACATGGCGAAGCCCTCCAGCGCCTTGTCCTGAAAGTCATCCGCGGCGTCCATCACGTCGGAGAAGAAGATGTTCGGGCTTTTGCCACCGAGTTCCAGGGTCACCGGGATCAGGTTCTGGCTGGCGTACTGCATGATCAGCCGGCCGGTGGTGGTCTCCCCGGTGAAGGCGATCTTGGCGATCCGGTTGCTCGACGCCAGCGGCTTGCCGGCCTCCACGCCGAAACCGTTGACCACATTGATCACGCCGGCCGGCAGCAGATCGGCGATCAACGAGACCAGATACATGATCGAAGCTGGGGTCTGCTCGGCCGGCTTGAGCACCACGGCATTGCCCGCGGCCAGGGCCGGTGCCAGCTTCCACACCGCCATCAGGATCGGGAAGTTCCACGGAATGATCTGCCCGACCACACCCAGCGGCTCATGAAAGTGGTAGGCGACGGTGTCCTCGTCAAGCTGGCTCAGTGCGCCCTCCTGCGCCCGGATCGCACCGGCGAAGTACCGGAAGTGGTCCACCGCCAACGGAATATCGGCGTTGAGCGTCTCCCGGATCGGCTTGCCGTTATCCCAGGACTCGGCCAGTGCGATCTTCTCCAGGTTCGCCTCGATGACATCGGCGATCTTGTTGAGGATCACCGCCCGCTGCGCCGGCGAGGTCTGGCCCCAGCCCGGCGCCGCGGCATGCGCGGCGTCCAGGGCCAGGTCGATGTCCGCAGCCGTGGAACGGGCCACCTCGCAGAACGGCTGCCCGTTGACCGGCGAGAGAGCCTCGAAGTACTGTCCGCCGACCGGCGGCGTCCAGGCACCGCCGATGAAATTCTCGTAACGACTCGGGAAGGACATCAGCGCATCGGGGGCACCGGGACGTGCGTAAACGGCCATCGGCAATTTCCTTCCATCTGGGCATGTAACGCAGCTCACACTACCGCTGCGACCAGAATGGCGGCATGGCCGAGGACCCCTATTTGTGGCTGGAAGACATCGATGGCGACAACGCCCTGGATTGGGTGCGTGAGCGCAACCAGACCACCATCGCCGAGTTCAGCGACGACCGCTTCGAGCGGCTTCGGGACGAGGCACTGGAGGTACTGGATACCGACTCCCGGATCCCCTACGTCCGCCGCCGCGGCGACTACCTCTACAACTTCTGGCGCGACGCGGCCAATCCCCGGGGGCTGTGGCGGCGCACCACCCTGGACAGCTATCGCAGCGAGCACACCGACTGGGACGTCGTCATCGACGTCGACGAACTGGCCCGCGCCGACGGCGAGAACTGGGTCTGGGCCGGGGCCGATGTCATCGAACCCGACCACACGCTGGCGTTGGTCTCGATGTCACGTGGCGGATCCGACGCGACGGTGGTCCGCGAATTCGACATGGCGACAAGGTCGTTCGTCCCCGGGGGCTTCGAACTGCCGGAGGCGAAGTCCAGGGTGGCCTGGGAGGACCACGACACCATCCTGGTCGGAACGGACTTCGGACCGGGGTCGCTGACGGAGTCGGGGTATCCGCGGGTGGTCAAGCGCTGGCGGCGCGGCGAGCCGCTGGCGGATGCGGCCACGCTGTTCTCCGGCGCACCGGAGGACGTCCTGGTCTCGGCCGGGGTGGATCGCACCCCGGGCTACGAACGCACCATGATCTACCGCGCGATCGACTTCTTCAACGATCAGGTCTACCAACTTCGCGCCGGTGAACTGGTCCGCATCGACGCACCATCGGACGCCAGCATCTCGGTACACCGGGACTGGCTGCTGATCGAGCTGCGCACCGATTGGAACCACCCGTCCGGGTTCTACCGGGCCGGCTCCCTGCTGGCCGCCGACTACGAGCAATTCCTCGACGGCACAGCGGAATTGAGTGTGGTTTTCGAGCCCGACGAGCGCACCTGCCTGCACCAGTACGCCTGGACCCGCGACCGGTTGGTGATGGTCACCCTGGCCGACGTGGCGAGCCGGGTGCAGATCGCCACGCCGGGCACCTGGGATCGGCAGCCGGTACGCGGACCGGTGCCGAGCAGCAATACGGTCATCGTGGCCGCCGACGCCACCGGGCAGGAGATCTTCCTGGATTCCAGCGGGTTCCTGACGCCGTCGCAGCTGCTGCACGGCACAGCGGGCGAGGCACTCGAGGTGATCAAGACCGCGCCGTCATTCTTCGACACCTCCGATCTCGCGGTGACGCAGTACTTCGCGAGCTCCGATGACGGCACGGCGATCCCGTATTTCGTTGTCGGCCCGCGGGACTGCACGTCACCGCAGCCAACATTGCTGAGCGGGTACGGCGGCTTCGAGGTGGCCCAGACTCCCGGCTACGGCGGCGTGCTGGGCCGGCTGTGGCTCTCCCGCGGCGGCACCTACGTGCTGGCCAACATCCGCGGTGGCGGCGAGTACGGGCCGGGCTGGCATACCCAGGCCATGCGGGCGGGCCGGCACAAGGTTGCCGAGGATTTCGCCGCGGTGGCGCGTGATCTCGTCGCCCGGGGTATCACTACCGCAGACCTGCTCGGCGCACAAGGCGGCAGCAACGGTGGGCTGCTGATGGGAATCATGATGACCCGCTACCCGGAGTTGTTCGGCGCCCTGGTCTGCCAGGTGCCACTGCTGGACATGAAGCGATTCCACCTGTTGCTGGCCGGGGCGTCGTGGGTGGCCGAGTACGGTGATCCGGACGATCCCGATGACTGGGCATTCATCTCCGAGTACTCCCCGTACCAGAACATCAGTACCGAAAAGGGTTGTCCGCCAGTTCTGATGACGACCTCGACTCGCGACGACCGGGTGCACCCCGGGCATGCCCGCAAGATGACCGCGGCATTGGAGGAGGCCGGCCACACGGTCTGGTACTACGAGAACATCGAGGGTGGCCATGCCGGCGCCGCCGACAACGCCCAGACCGCGTTCAAGAGCGCGCTGTCGTTCTCGTTCCTGCACCGGGAGCTAGGTCGATCGCGCCAGACCGCTCAGCAGTGAGACGATCACCCCGACGACCACCAGACCTCCACCGATGACCAGTGTGACGTTGAGCCACTGATGCATGCTTTCCTGCGCAGTGGCCACCATGACGTCGGCGACCCGGCGGGTGGTACCGGAGGTGTTGTTCAGCGCAGCGCGCAGATAGCGCTGCCCGAATTCGATTGCCGCCCAACCGGAAGCTCCGACCAGCAGGGCCGAAACCCCCAGCGCCGCGATGGCCCTGCCGCGGCGGCGGGCGGCGACCAGGG
>JBFYOR010000050.1:0-3766 GCA_041303695.1 Mycobacterium sp.
TCTCCGATATCGAGGTCGATCTGCCGCTGCGGGCCGCCCTGACAGTCCTCTGATCGGGTCAGCGGCGCAGGCGGCGCCGGGTCTTGTCGGCCGGCCGCTTGTTGCGTAGACCGACGGCCGCCTCAGCGGTCTCGGCGTCGGTCTCCGACACCGCTTCAGCGGAATCTGCTTCGGTGGAGTCCACCTGGAGGGCCTCTTCGAAGGCGTCCGGGTCCGCGTCCGCCGGCTCGGCCACGGCGGTCTCGGCTGCGGCTGCGGCTTCGGTGACCTCGGTGACCTCGGTGACCTCGGTGACCTCGGCGACCTCGGTGACCTCGGTGACCTCGGCGACCTCGGTGGTCTCGCCCTCGACAGCGTCCTGGCCCGGCGTTTCGTCGGCCTGGCCTTCCTGCTTGCGGCCCCGGCGCTTTTCCTTCTTCGCCTTTGGCGCCTTCGCGGGCTTCGGGGGCTTTTCAGGGCCGGGCGGCTTCTCGGCGATGAAAGACAGGTAGAAGGCCGCGACCGCCAGGATCGCGATGGCCCCGCCGGCACCGTAGACGCCGAACAGCCACGGGCCGGCGACGGTGAGACTGAGCCAGATCTCGACGATCGCGACGAGCAGGATCAGCCCGCCGGCGACCACGTGCAACACCGCCGACCAGGCCCGCAGCCGCAGCGCCAGTTCAGGGGTGGCAGCACTCGGCCGCAGCGAGCGCTGCAGGATCAGCCACACCGGTACCGCCGCGGCACCGATCGGCAGGCCGGCGGCGATCCGCCCGGCCGTTGCCAGCGTCGACGGGATGTCACCGGTGAGCACCCACCACCGCGGCAGGACGAAGACGACGTACAGAAAGGTGCCGAGAAGGAACAGGGCCAGGTGCAGTGCTATCGCGGCGCGCCGCCCCATGCCACTCCTCGGATTTGATGGGTCCGGGGTGCGATCTGGTGTTCGTGATCGCACCCCGGACAGGTGCGGAGGATAGGGGATTTGAACCCCTGAGGGCTATTAACCCAACCCGCGTTCCAGGCGAGCGCCATAGGCCACTAGGCGAATCCTCCGTCGGTCATGGTAGCCGAAAGGCGCCTGGGTTCTCGACCGGCTGTGTCGGGTGTGACCGGCCGGTATTACACTCGCCATGGACCCCGCGCGGCGTCCATCCTGTGAACTCCCCCAGGGCTGGAAGGCAGCAAGGGTCAACGGGCTCTGGCGGGTGCGCGGGGTCCCCTTCTTCGGAAAGGCGCCGCGGTGTCGTTTCAATCCCTCAGCCCCGACGAACTGCAACTCCGGCATGACGAGCTGTGGCGCGACTATGCCGAACTCCAGGGGAAGAAACTCACCCTCGACCTCACTCGCGGCAAGCCCTCCAGTGCGCAACTCGACCTTTCCAACGCCCTGCTGGAACTGCCGGGCGACGGCAACTACCGCGATGACGAGGGCACCGACACCCGCAACTACGGCGGTCAGCACGGCCTGCCCGCCCTGCGGGCGATCTTCGGTGAACTGCTCGGTATTCCGGTGCCCAATCTCGTCGCCGGCAATAACGCCAGCCTGGAACTGATGCACGACGCCGTGGTGTTCTCCATGCTGTACGGCGGTGTCGACTCGCCGCGGCCGTGGGTTCGCGAGCCGGCCGTCAAGTTCCTGTGCCCCTCGCCTGGCTATGACCGCCACTTCGCGATCACCGAGAGCCTGGGCATCGAGATGATCGCCGTGCCGATGCGCGAGGACGGCCCCGACGTCGACCTCGTCGAAGAACTCGTCGCGGCCGATCCGGCCATCAAGGGCATGTGGTGCGTGCCGGTTTACGCCAACCCCACCGGCGCGGTGTACTCCTGGGAGGTTGTTCGTCGGCTGGTCCAGATGCGCACCGCAGCAACGGATTTCAGACTCTTCTGGGACAACGCCTATCCGGTGCACACCCTGACTCCGGAGTTCCCCCGGCAGGTCGACGTGCTTTCCCTGGCCGCCGCCGCCGGTCACCCCAACCGGCCCTATGTATTCGCCTCCACCTCCAAGATCACCTTCGCCGGGGCGGGGGTGAGCTTCTTCGGCGGCTCGTTGGGCAATATCGCCTGGTATCTGCAACATTCCGGCAAGAAGTCGATCGGTCCCGACAAGGTCAATCAACTGCGCCACCTGCGGTTCCTGCGCGACGCCGACGGGGTGCGCCGGCACATGCTGCTCCACCAGCAACTGCTGGCGCCGAAGTTCGCGTTGGTCCTCGACATCCTCGAGCGGCGGCTGGCCGACTCCAAGACGGCGTCCTGGACAGAGCCTCAAGGCGGCTATTTCATCAGCCTCGACGTGCTGCCGGGGACGGCCAAGCGGACGGTTGCGCTGGCCAAGGATGCCGGTATCGCCGTCACCGAGGCCGGGGCGTCGTTCCCGTACCGCAAAGATCCCGATGACACGAACATCCGCATCGCACCGAGCTTTCCGCCGCTGTCCGATCTGACCGACGCCATCGACGGCCTTGCCACCTGTGCGCTGCTGGCCGCCACCGAGGCGATGCTGGGCTCCGGCCCCGTCAGCCGGGGTCGGTAGCCTGCTGAGGTGGCGCTTTACCGCAAGTACCGACCGGCGACATTCGCCGAGGTGGTGGGCCAGGAGCATGTCACCGAACCGCTGTCGACGGCTCTGTCGGCCGGTCGGATCAATCACGCCTACCTTTTCTCCGGTCCGCGCGGCTGCGGTAAGACCTCCTCGGCTCGCATCCTTGCCCGTTCGCTGAACTGCGAGCAGGGGCCGACCCCGACGCCGTGTGGGGTGTGCGACTCGTGCATCGGTCTCGGGCCGAACGGCGGGGGCACCTTCGATGTCGTCGAACTCGACGCGGCCAGCCACGGTGGCGTCGACGACACCCGGGATCTGCGGGACCGGGCCTCCTTCGCCCCCGCGCAGAGCCGCTACCGGATTTTCATCATCGACGAAGCGCACATGGTCACCACTGCGGGGTTCAACGCACTGTTGAAGATCGTCGAGGAACCCCCCGAGCATGTGATCTTCGTGTTCGCCACCACCGAGCCGGAGAAGGTGCTGCCCACCATCCGCTCGCGCACCCACCACTACCCGTTCCGGCTGCTGGCGCCGAAGACCATGCGCGGGCTGGTCGAGAAGATTCTGGCCTCGGAGAACGTCGAGGTCGACGACGCGGTTTTTCCCCTGGTCATCCGGGCCGGCGGCGGATCACCGCGCGACACCCTCAGCGTGCTCGACCAGTTACTGGCAGGCGCTGACGGCAACCGCGTGCACTACCAGCGGGCGCTGGCACTGCTGGGCGCCACCGATGTCGCGCTGATCGACGATGCCATCGACGCCCTGGCAGCCGGCGACGCCGCGGCACTCTTCGGGGCGATCGAGTCAGTGGTCGACGCCGGACACGACCCGCGCCGGTTCGCGGTCGACCTGCTGGAGCGGTTCCGGGATCTCATTGTGCTGCAAGCAGTTCCGGACGCTGCCAGCCGTGGCGTGGTGGATGCACCCGGCGATGTGCTGGAACGGATGCGGGATCAGGCGGCGCGGGTCGGCCCGGCGACGCTGGCCCGTTACGCCGAGGTGGTCCATGCCGGTCTGGGCGAGATGCGCGGGGCGACCGCGCCCCGGCTGCTGCTGGAGGTGGTGTGTGCCCGGCTGCTGCTGCCGTCGGCCAGCGACACCGAATCGGCCCTGCTGCAGCGGGTCGAGCGCATCGAAACCCGGCTGGACATCTCCATCCCGGCCGACGGCAGCAGCAGCCGGGCACACACCACCTCCAGCAGCAGCCGGGGCGCGGTCGCCCCGCGCATC
>JBFYOR010000051.1:0-7302 GCA_041303695.1 Mycobacterium sp.
AGGTGTCCCACTGCGACACGGTCATGGTCCGGCCCCCGCCGTCGACCAGACTCATCTGATTGTCCATCTCCGCCGAGGCGGTCCCCGTGCTGGCGAACAGACCCGCCACGACGGCGACCAGCGCCACCAGAACACGACCGATAACCTTCATGGTCTCCCTAGATCAAGTCGGCGGTGATCCGAAGTTCACCGGCGGAAGCGCCGCAGCGTTGCAGCGACTGGTCTTTGATGTCACGAGGAAGATATCGGTACGGCAACCGTGGGGGCAACGCGAACCCGACATGCAAGCCGACCGATCACCCCGTCCCCGAGTTAGCTGGGAGCTCGACAGCGGATCGCCCTGACGCTCGGGCACCGACCGGGCCCGCAATCGCACCCAGGGATCGGCACTATTGGTCGGCAGGCCGCCGACTATCGCCTGACGTGCTCAAAGATGATGCGGCGGAACGTTATCCCGCAACCAGTGGTCGCGCTGAGCGTCCTCGGCAGCGGCGTCGTCGTCCCGTTCGTCGGATGACTCCCGGGGTAGTTCCACACCGAAAATTTTGTTAACTGCGGCTTTGTCCGGCCGCTCCGGGTCGGTCACGTTTGCCAGCAAATGTGACAAAGGTCACAAGTCAGGTGTTTCGCCACGTCACAGGCCCGAAACATGGTGTTCACCGGGGCTTACGCCCGAGTCAGATTTCGAGGTTGGAAAGCTCGGCGATCACATTGGCCGCCAGTGGACACAGGGTGGCCATCCCGTCGCGCACCGCGGCGCGGGATCCGGCCAGATTGACCACCAAGGTGCTGCCGGAGATACCTGCCAGTCCACGTGACAGGCCGGCGTCGGAACTGCCCGCGGCCAGGCCCGAGGCCCGTAATGCCTCGGCGATCCCGGGGACTTCCCGGTCCAGCACCGCCCGGGTGGCTTCCGGGGCCACATCGCGGGGGCTGACACCGGTGCCGCCGACCGAGACCACCAGGTCCACACCGCCGATCACCGCGGTGTTGAGCGCATTGCGGATCGCCACCTCCTCGGCGGACACCACGACGACGCCGTCGACCACGAACCCCGCCTCGTGCAGCAGCTCGGTGACCAGTGGCCCGCTGTGATCCTCGGCGACCCCGCGGGCCCTGCGGTCATCCACCACGACGACGAGCGCCCTCCCGGCCGAACCCTCAGGCTGTTCCATGGCAGTCACCGTATATCCGAGCGGCGACACCCGCGAGGACTCGCTCACCGGTTCGGCCGGTCGATCGGTCACCAGGCGGATCACTGGTCCGCCTTGCCGAGCGTCACCTGGACCGTCTGCGGGTTGCCGGCAGAGTCCAGGTAGGTCAGCGTCAGCATCGTTCCCGGCGCCTGCGAGCGGACTGCGGCGACCAGGGCATTGGCGCTGCCGATCACCCGGTCGTCGACCTTGGTCACCACCACGCCACTGGGCAGACCCGCCTTGGCGGCAGCCCCGTCCTTGACGACCTCGACGATCTTGGCGCCGTAGGTGGTCGTGTCATTGCTGACCTGCACGCCGAGGGAGGCGTGTGAGGCAGTGCCGGTGCTGATCAGTTCGTCGGCGATCCGCTTGGCCTGATCGACCGGGATCGCGAAACCCAGCCCGATCGAACCGCTCTGGGCTTCCGGGGAGTCCCCGCCCAGGGTGGCGATGGCCGAGTTGATGCCCACCAGTTCGCCGCTCATATTCACCAGCGCACCGCCGGAGTTGCCGGGGTTGATCGCAGCGTCGGTCTGAATGGCATCCAACACGGTGTTCTGGTTGTTGGCATCGCCGCCGGCGGCCACCGGCCGGTTCAGCGCGCTGATGATGCCGGTGGTGACGGTGCCCTCCAGACCCAGCGGCGAGCCGACCGCGACGACGTCCTGGCCGACCCGAAGATTCGCCGACGAGCCCAGGGTGATCGGTGTCAGGCCGGACACCCCCTCGACCCGCACGACCGCGATATCGGTGGACGGGTCGGCACCGATGACGGTGAACGGGGCGGTACGCCCGTCGGCGAAGGTCACCACGGAGTTCTTCGCGGCGGCGGGAACGCCGCCGCGTCCGCCCTGGCCGCCCTGGCCGGGGGCGCCGGGCAGCCCGGGTGCACCGGGTAGGCCGGGCAGTCCGGGAGCACCGGATCCACCCTTGGCTGCGGAAACGACATGGCTGTTGGTCAGGATCAGGCCGTCCTCGGACAACACGATGCCCGAACCCTCCTCCGACGCACGGCCCATCTTGGTCTCGAGTTTGACGACGCTGGGGACCACCTTCGCCGCCACCTCCTCGACCGAACCCACCGGGGCATTGGCCGTCGGAATACTGCGGATCTCCGGTCCGGCGCTGGTGATGGTCGTCGACGGGCGGTTGTCCGGTTGAGCCATCACCGCGACCATGCCGCCGACGCCGGCCGATACAACGGAGATCGCCAGGGCGCCGGCAGCCAACGCCACACCGCGGGAACGCTTCCGCGGCGGGTCAACGGCCAGGGGCGGCAGGACGGCGGTATTGCCGGAACGCGCGCCGCGGTAGGGGTCATACGGCTGCTGGACATTCGGGTAGCGCCAGTCGTACTGCTGGGAATAGCCGGCCTGGGGATAGCCCGGCGCCGGTTGCTGGTTCGGCGCGCGCTGGCCGGACTGTTGCGACGGCGAGTACCTCGGGTCGTCTGTCATAAGCGCAGTTTTGCTCTTTCTGGTTGGCGACGCGCGAACGCCGCAGTGATGCCGTCAGTTTGCCGGGTGCTACTGAGAGTCCACTGAGATAACACTCGGTACGGCTGATGCGTTCCCGCCGGTACCCGAGAAATGACCGGCGACTTCGCCGTTTGGTGCCGAGATTTCGCTGTGGGCGGAGGACGGTCGGTACGACGACGCTGTCGGAACGCCCGGGAGCAGGACGAAGAAGGCCGTGCCGGGAGGATCCCCGCCGGGCACCGTCTCGCCGATGCGGATCATGCCGCCGTGTTTGACGACAACCTGCTTGACGATCGCCAGACCCAGCCCGGAACCGGGCATTGCCCGGGCCGACGTCGAACGGTAGAACCGCTCGAACACCAGGCCCCGTTCCTCCGGCGCGATTCCGGGTCCCTCGTCGGACACCACCAGCTCGGCGTGTGCGGCATCGACCTGCCGCAGCCGCAGGGCGACCGTTCCCCCGGGCGGGCTCCACTTCGCCGCGTTGTCGAGCAGGTTGAGCACGGCCCGCGACAGGCCCGCCGGGTCGCCGTGCACCTGCCAGCCGATGGCGTCGACATCGAACCGGATATCGCTGCGGCGGCGGCGGACCCGTTCCAGGCTGCGGTCGATCACCTCGGCCATCTCGATGTCCTCCAGTACGGCGCCGCGGGCGTTGTCCTCGCGGGTGAGATCCACCAGATCGCCCACCAGGGTGGACAGTTCCTCGATCTGGCCGATCACATCGGAACGCAGATCGGCCAGTTCGCTCTCCGGGATCGGCGGCGCGCCCGGGGCGCCGGAGGCCATCAGTAACTCGACATTGGTGCGCAGTGAGGTCAACGGGGTCTTCAGTTCGTGGCCGGCGTCGGCGACCAGCCGGGCCTGTCGCTCCCGTGACTCGGCCAGCGCCCGCAGCATGGCGTTGAAGGCCTCGGTCAGCCGAGCCAGTTCGTCGCTGCCGAGCACCGGGATGGGCCGTAGATCGTCGGTGCGGGCAACCCGCTCGGCGGCCTCGGTCAGCTGTCCCACCGGGCGCAGGCCGGTTCTGGCCACCATGCCGCCGGCCACCGCGGCGATCACCACCCCGATGCCGCCGACCGCCAGCAGAACCCACTTCAACTTGGTCATCACCGCGTTGGTGGGCTGCAGGCTCTTGGAGATCAGCAGCGAACTCTTGTTCGGCAGGTGAATCGCCAGCACCCGCTGGTCGCCGACGGTGCGGCGGGACATGAAGAGATCGCCCTTGATGACGGCCTTCTCCGGCTGGCCGACCGGCAGAGTCTGGCCCTGCTGGTTGGCGGTGTAGATGGAACGGCCGGGGTTGACCAGCATGGCATTGACATCGGAATATGCGGTGCCCTCGATGGCCTTGGCCGGGTCGGCGGCCAGCGAGCCGCTGGCGATCAGCAGTTGAGCCCGGCTTTGCAGCTGGTTGTCGATATCGGTGTACAGCGCAGCGGAGACCACCGCGTACACCGCCACCGCCATCAGCACCACGACCATCGCCACCATCGACATGGCCAGCAACATCACCCGCCATCGCAACGACAGTGACGTGGTGACGCTCGCCGGTACTCGACTGGCCCGCGCGCGTCGCTTGAGTCCGAACATCAGGATCCGAGCGGAGTCATCATGGGGGTGTCTCACGCAGCACGTAACCCACCCCGCGAACGGTGTGGATCAGCCGCGGCTCTCCTTCTGCTTCGGTCTTGCGGCGCAGGTAGCCGACATACACCTCAAGTGCATTGCCTGAGGTCGGGAAGTCGAACCCCCACACCTCTTCGAGGATGCGGCTGCGGGTGAGCACCCGGCGTGGGTTGGCGATGAGCATCTCCAGCAGCGCGAACTCGGTACGGGTCAGACTGATGGCCCGCTTGCCGCGGTGCACCTCGCGGGTGGCCGGATCCAGGGTGAGGTCGCCGAAGGTCATCACTGCGGCGTCGGTGGGCTCCTCCGGCCCGGTGCGGCGCAGCAGCGCCCGCAGCCTGGCCAGCAATTCCTCGAGTGCGAACGGCTTGGGCAGGTAGTCGTCGGCGCCGGCGTCGAGTCCGGCCACCCGCTCGGAGACCGAGTCCCGGGCGGTCAGCACCAGGATCGGCAGGTCGTCTCCGGTGCTGCGCAACTGCCGGCACACCTCAAGACCGTCCAGCCGCGGCATCATCACGTCCAGCACCACCGCGTCGGGGCGTTCGTTGGTGATCGCCTCGAGGGCTTCGACCCCGTCCTCGGCGAGATTGACGGTGTAACCATTGAAGGACAGCGAGCGTCGCAAGGACTCCCGCACCGCCCGGTCGTCATCGACCACAAGAATTCGCACGGAAGCCAGTGTCAACCAATCGACTTAGATTCGTCTGAGAGACGCGCCGCTTCAGCAGGCAATTCGCCCGCGGCCAACCGTGGGATCAGCGCTTGTCGAGGTCGATCAGGCCGAGTCGGGCGGCCTTGAGCAGGCGGCGCGGCACCTTGTGCTGACGGCCGCCGACGGACACCGTGACGAGACCGGGCTCGGTCGCCTTCCACTGCGCACGCCGACTGCGGGTGTTGGAGCGCGACATCCGGCGCTTGGGCACAGCCATGAGAGAAATCTCCTCGTGATTGCTGCCGCGCAGACCTCCGGCGCAGGCAAGTTCGTCCAAGGATAACCGCTGAGCGGTGCCTTCTCCAAAGCGAGTCGCCATTGACACCCTGCCGGAGCGAACCGTTAACCTACCGGTTGGTTGGCCCGGCGGGTTGACCCCCGTGTCAGGCGAGGGAGGGATTCACCGTGGCAGCGTCCCCCGATGCCGTTGGTGTCAGGATCGGCAACTGCTCAGGCTTCTACGGCGACCGGGTCGCGGCGATGCGCGAGATGCTCACCGGAGGGGATCTGGACTACCTGACCGGCGACTACCTGGCCGAGTTGACCATGCTGATCCTGGGCCGGGACCGGATGAAGTACCCGGAGCGCGGCTACGCCAAGACGTTTCTGACCCAGCTCGAGGAGTGCCTGGGCCTGGCCCGCGACCGCGGGGTGCGCATCGTCACCAACGCCGGCGGTCTCAACCCGGCCGGCCTGGCGCACGCAGTACGGGCGCTGGCCGAGCGGCTGGGCGTGCCGGTGACAGTGGCCCACGTGGAGGGCGACGACCTGTTGCCGCGAGCGGCGGAGCTTGGACTCGGCTCCCCGCTGACCGCCAATGCCTACCTGGGGGCCTGGGGAATCGTCGACTGCCTCAACTCCGGCGCCGACATCGTGGTCACCGGCCGCGTCACCGACGCCTCGGTGGTGGTCGGGCCGGCCGCCGCACACTTCGGCTGGGGCCCGCGCGACTACGACCGGATCGCCGGTGCGGTCGTGGCCGGTCACGTCATCGAGTGCGGTGCACAGGCAACCGGCGGCAACTATTCGTTCTTCACCGAGATCCCCGACCTCGGCTACGCCGGGTTCCCGCTGGCCGAGGTGTACGCCGACGGGTCCGCGGTGATCACCAAACACCCCGGCACCGGGGGCCAGGTCAATGTCGGCACAGTCACCGCGCAACTGCTCTACGAGATCACCGGGGCGCGCTATGCCAACCCGGATGCGACGGCCCGGTTCGACGCCATCGCGCTGAGCGGCGACGGCCCGGACCGGGTGCGGATCAGCGGGGCCCGTGGCGAACCGCCCCCGCCCACGCTGAAAGTCTCACTCAACAGCATCGGCGGATTCCGCAACTCGGCGACCTTCGTGCTGACCGGGCTGGACATCGACGCCAAGGCCGCCCTGGTGCGCAGCCAGTTGGAGGCGGCCCTGACCGTCAGGCCGGCGGAACTGGACTGGACCCTGGCGCGCACCGACCGGCCCGACGCCGACACCGAGCAGACCGCGAGCGCCCTGCTCACCTGCACGGTCCGCGACCCCGATCAGAACACGGTCGGGCGCCGGTTCTCCTCTGCCGCAGTGGAACTCGCACTGGCGAGCTATCCCGGATTCCACACCACCGCCCCGCCGTCCGACGCGGCGGTCTACGGCCTGTTCACGCCGGGGTACGTCCCAGCGTCCGAGGCCGCCCATACCGCGGTACACGCCGACGGCGCCCGGGTACCGATACCGCCGGCTGCCGAGACGCTGGAGCTGTCACCGGCCGACGTTCCGGCGCTTCCCGCACCCTTGGCCGATGGGCCCACCCGGCGGCTGCCACTGGGCACTATCGCCGGCGCCCGCAGCGGAGACAAGGGCGGGGGTGCCAACATCGGGGTGTGGGTGCGTACCGAGGACCAGTGGCGCTGGCTGGCCAACACCCTGACCGTCGACCTGGTCCGGCAACTGCTGCCGGAGGCCGAGGATCTGAAGATCACCCGGCACCTGCTGCCGGGAATCCGCGCGGTCAACTTCGTCATCGACGGCATCCTCGGAAAGGGCGTCGCCTACCAGGCCCGGTTCGACCCGCAGGCCAAAGGCCTGGGTGAGTGGCTGCGCAGCCGTTACGTCGACATTCCCGAGGAGATTCTGTCATGAGCATCTGGACCACACCGGAACGTCAGCAGCTGCGAAAGTCGGTGCGCGCCTTCGCCGAACGGGAAATTCTCCCGCATGTCGACGAGTGGGAGACGGCGGGCGAGCTGCCGCGGGAGCTGAGCCGCCGGGCCGCCGAGGCCGGTCTCCTCGGCGTCGGCTTTCCCGACGA
>JBFYOR010000052.1:0-7176 GCA_041303695.1 Mycobacterium sp.
GGACGGTGAAGTCGAAGATGATGTACTGGTTGAGGTAGTCGCCCCGGATGGCCCGGTCGATGGTCGACTGGCCGTACGGAAATGCGGTGAAGTAGGCCAGCGCCTGGTTCAGTTCGGGGCCGACGTCGGCCAGCGACCGCAGGGTGGGCTCGAGGTTGCGCAGATTGCGGACCAGATCGGCCTGGGTCTCGTTGACCAGGTCCCCGGCCAGGGTGCTGAAACTGCCGAGCTTGTCCAATGCGGCTGTCAGGCGGGGCCGTTCGGCCACCAGAACGTCCAACGCGGGGGGAATCCGGTCCAGTGCCCGGGTCAGCACGTCGCGCTGTCCGGCAAAGGTCCCGGCGACCCGGTTCAGCGAGGCCACCGTCGCGTTGATGCTGTCGCGCTGGGTGGCCAGCACACCGACGAAGTCGTTCAGACGGGTCAGCAAGTCCCGGATCTGCGGTTCCCGGCCGCCCAGGGCGGCGTTGAGTTCGGCGACGATATCGCCGAGCTGCCCGACTCCCCCGCCGTTGATGACCACCGACAGCGCCGAGAGAGTCTGCTCGGTGGACGGGTAGGTGGAGGACTTGTTCAGGCCCAGGGTTGCGCCCGGGGCGAGCCGCCCGCTGGGCGATTGGCCCAGTGGCGGGTTGAGCGCCAGGTGCATGGAGCCCAGCAGGCTGGTCTGTCCGACCGTGGCCACCGCATTGGCCGGAATGGCGACTTCGGGTTTGACCGAGATCTCGACATCGGCGTGCCAGTCCCGGACCGTCATCTTGTTGACGCTGCCGATGACGACATCTCCGACCAGGACCGGTGAATTCGGTTCCAGCGTCGAGACGTTGGCGATTTCGACGTGGTATACGGCCGCGCCGGGACCCCGTCCCACCGCACCGGGCAGCGGCAGGGAGTTCAGGCCGCCGAAGCCACAGGCACTGACCGTCACGGTCATCGCCACGCACCCCGCGGCGACCGCCGCCCGACCCAACCCACGGCGTCGTCTCCCCCACTCCGGCCGGCAGCGGCACCGGGGGCGGCATCGGCGGCGGGGCGATGGGTCCCGCGGGTGCCGACTCTGCGGGCAGCAGCATGTCCTGCACGTTCGACGGGGTGGACGGCGCCAGAGCGCCACCCTGCCCGTGTGCGACACCCGCCGGGACAGGGGCACCCGGGTACAGCGCGGGCTGCGGATCGGCGGGCAGGCCGGCGGGAGTGTAGGACCCGATCCTGGGATCCGGCGGTCCGCCCCAACCGGCCGGCGGCGGCACGTCCCCGTCAAGGCCGGTGTACGCCGAGATGGAGGGCGGCAGTTCCACCGGCGGGTCGCTGCCCTCGCCACCGGGTGCCAGCTTCGGCTCGGAATAGATCAGGTTCCACGGACTCGGCGACTTGCCCAGGTAGGCGTTGAACGGCATCGGCAGATAGTTGAAGTTGATCAGGCGCAGCGCCGGGCCGAGGTACTGCGAGCACAGCTTGCCGGTCGTGCTGGCCGTCGCGTTCTCGATGGCTCCGATCGCCGCGCAGACCACCTGAAGCGGGTTGGAGAAGTTGGCCAGCGCGAAACCGCCCAGCGCACTTTGGATATCGGGGTTGTAGATGTTGTAGCTGTTGCCGATCGCGTTGGGTGCGACGTGCAGCAGATTCTTCAGCGCCGTCTGATTGTCGCTGAGATTACGCACGACGTCGCCGAGTCGGCCGATCTGTTCGGCGGTCTGGTTGCGGCTGCCGGCGACGAATCGCTGGACGTCAACGACCGCGCTGGACAGGTTGGTCAGTGCCGCATCGAGATCCGATCGGCTGCCGTCGAGCACGCCGGACACGGTGGCAAGACGGTTCTGGAAGGACACGATCTGAATGTTGCTGTCCCGCAGCGCGGTGACGAAGGTCTGCAGGTTCTCGATCACGTCGACGATGTTGCCGCTGCCGTCGGCGAGGATGCGGCTCAGCCCGGACAGTTGGGCGATGGTTTCGCGGAGCTTCTCGCCGTTGCCGTCCATGGCACCCGCTGCGCTGTCGATGAACCGGCCCACCGAAGAGGTGGACTCGTCGATGGTGGGTCCGAGATCGGTTGCCAGCCGGGTCAACTGCTCTTTGACCTGGTCCCACTCGACGGGCACGGCGGTGCGGTCGGTATCGATGACGGCGCCGTCGCGCATCACCGGACCGCCCGATACCCCGTCGGCCCCGTAGGCCGGTGCGAGTTGGATATAGCGCGCCCCGACCAGGTTCTGAGCGACCATGACCGCCTTGGCATCGGCCGGGATGGGCACCGATCGGTCCACGGCGAGGGTCATCCTCGCCCTGGTGCCCTGCGGTTCGATCTTCGTGATCGTGCCCACCTTCACCCCGGCGACCCTGACCTGGTCGCCCGGGTAGATGGCGGTGGCGCTGGTGAAGTAGGCGGTGATCGTGGTGGGCTTGAACACGGTGTTTCGCACCAGCAGGGCGACTCCCCCGCCGACCAGTACGGCCAGTAGGGCAGCGAGCACTGCGGTGAGTCGTTTGCGTGTCATGGCGGCCCCGGTGGTGGGCCCCAGGTTTCATTCGGCTGGGGAATGCCGTTGTAAGGGAGCGGGAACTCGGCGCGCGGTCCGGCATTGTCCGGTGGCTGGCCGGCGTCGACCCCGCGCCGGAAGCCCAGTGCGTAGTCGAAGAACGGCTGAAGCGTCTGGGCGGGGCTGAGATTTGCGACGAACGCGTTGTAGTAGAAGCCGCCATTGACCGCTTCGGCCTGGGTCAGCTGGAACTTCGCCAGGCCCGCCATCGCCTTGCCGACATTGTCATTGTTGCGCTGCAGCATCTCGGTCACCGAGTTCAGCTTCTCCAGTGCCGGCGCCAACTCCTGCTCATTGTCGGCGACCAGACCGCTGAGTTGCTGGGACAGTGCCGAGGTGTTGGCCAGCAGGTTGACGATGGCGTAGCGCCGCTCCTCGAGCACACCCAGCAACTCGTTGGCATTGAGGATCAGGGTGTTCACCTGTTGGCTGCGCTCGGACAGGATGCCGGTGACCTCTGATGCGCTCTTGAGCAGATCCGACAGCGAGCCGTTGCGCTCGTTGAGCGCCTTGGAGATTCGGCTGATGCCGTCGAAGGTCGGCCCCAGCTGTGGTGCGACCCGGTCGATGGTCGATGCCAGGGTGTCCAGCGACTGGTTGAGTGCGGTGGTGTCGGTGTCGGCGGTGTTGGCCGCGAACTCACCGAGGGCATCGGTCAGCGAGTAGGGGGATCCGGTGCGTGACACCGGGATGATGTCGTCCTGCTCCAATCGGCCGTCGCCGCCGGATTCCAGGGTCAGCACCCGTTGTCCCAGCAGCGTTCCGGTGCGGATGTGCGCGGTGGTCGCCGACCCGAGCCGGACGTTGCCGTTGACCGCGAACTTCACCAGGGCCTTCCCCAGGTTCGGGCCCCGGCCCAGCGAGACCTCCGACACGGTCCCCACTTTGACGCCGGAGACCTTCACGTCGTTGCCGGGCGCCAGGCCGCCGGCCTCGGTGAACAACGCCTGATGGTGCACCGAGGTCGCCAGTGTCCACAGCCGCTGCGGCTGAAGGCCGACGGTGATGACAAGCGCGATCAGCGCCAGGCCGATGAAGCCGGAGCGGATGAGTTTCGAACCGCGGTATCTCAGCACGGGCGCCCGTTTCTCATCACGGCTCCGCGCACCTTCCGGTGTGCTGCATGATCCACGGGAAATAGGCGGTGCGGCCCTGCAGATCGGTGACCCGCACCGACATACCGCACAGATACTGGTTGATCCAGCTGCCGTAGGACCCCAGCCGCACCAGCTTGCGGTAGTTCTTCGGCGCCTTCTGCAAGGCGAGGTCCAGGGTCTCCTTGTCCCCGTCGAGGATCGGAGCCAGCCGGGCCAGCTCGTCGACGGTCCCGGCCAGCGGTACGCGGGCCTCGTTGAGCAGGTCCGTCAGCGAGGCAGTGCCGTTATCCAGCGCGGTGATCGCGGTGCCGATCGGGTCACGGTCGGCGGCCAGTCCGGTGACGAGCTTCTCCAGCCCGTCCACCGCGCCGGAAAACTTGTCGCCGTCGGAGCTGATGGTCGCCAGCACCGTGTTCAGGTTGTCGATCAACTGCTGGACGGTCTGGCTGTTGTCGGCCAGGGCATTGGAAAACGCCGAGGTCTTCGCGAACAACGACTCGACGTTGCCCTCCTGGCCCTGCAGAATCTGGATCAGCGAGGTGGTCAGTGCATTGACGGCCTGCGGGTTGAGGCCCTGCACAACGGGTTTGAGACCGCCCAGCAGCAGGTCGAGGTCCAGTGCCGCTTCGGTGCGGTCCGCGGGTATCACCGATCCCGGCGGCTGGATTTTGGCAGCTCCCGGGGTGTCGAGTAGCTCCAGAAAGCGGTCGCCGACGAGGTTGAGGTAGCGGACCGCCGCTTTGGTGCCCGCGGTGAGCACGATGGCCCGGTCGGCGCCGAACCCGACGTGCACCGTGTTGTCCGGTTGCAGATCGACCTTGTTGACCGTTCCGACCCGCACGCCGGCCACTCGGACGGAGTCCCCGCTTTTCAGGCTCGACACGTCGTCGAAGATTGCGGTGTACCTACTCTCCGAGCCGCCCCGGTACTGACCGAAGATCGCGAACAGGGCGGCGGTCAGCATCAGCATCACCACCATGAAGATGCCGATCTTGAGACCGGTGGTGCGTAGGTTGATCATCCCGGCATCCCCACCTGGGCGGTGTTGCGCGGCGGGCCGTCCAACGGGCCGAACAGGGCCTGCTTGAGACCGTCCGAGTTCAGCAGGATGCCCTGGTTTCCGTACTGGGCCTGGTTGGCGCCGATATCGGTGACGACGTACGGCGGTCGCTGCTCGTATCCGACGTTGGGCAGGTCCGTGCACTGGGGCCCGCCCTTGGCCGCGACCTTGGGCAGGTTGCCCGGGTAACGGTAGCGCTCACGGCCGAGGAAGAATCCCTGCAGCAGCACCGCGCCCGGCACCGGCAATCCGGGCCCCTTGGCGAGCGGGAGCAGACCGGAGATCCCACACGTCAGCGCCGGGTTGTACTGGTTGGTCAGGTCGGTGGTCGGTACCAGCAGGCGCACGACATCGGCGAGCGGTTGGCGGTTCTCGATGAGGACCTCGGTGCCGATATCGGCCAGGCCGATCGCGCTGACCAGCAGTGCATCCAGGCTGTCCTGCTGGTCGATGACGGTCGCACTGATCCGGGTGGTGTTGGCGATGGTGTCCAGCAGCGCCGGGGAGGCGTCGGCGAACGCGTCGAAAACCGTCGGAGACAGCTCCAGCACGTCGTTGAGGCTCTCCAGCGCCGGGTTCAGCTTGGCCAGGGCGCTGTCCAGGTCGACCAGGGTCTGCCCGAACTTGTCCCCGCGGCCGTCGAGCGACTTCGACAGCGCGCCGAGGGTTTGGTTGAGCTTGGCGGGCTCGACCGACGACAGCACCGACACCAGTTTCTCGAACACCGTGTTCAGTTCGACGGTGACCTGGTCACCGCCCTGGATGACGGTCCCGGCCCGCAGTGCGGCGGGCGAGGGCTGGCTCGGTTCCACCAACTCGACGAACTTGGAGCCGAACACCGTCGACGAGGTGATCTCGGCGCCGACGTTGGCCGGAATGGCATCCAGCGATGCCGGGTCGAGGGCCAGGTGCAGGGCCGCCCCGCCGTCCGGCAGCGCCTCGATCGACGCCACCTTGCCCACCGGGGCGCCGTTGATCTTGACCTTCGCGTTGGGGTACATCACCAGTCCGGCGCGGTCAGCGATGACGGTCACCGGAACCGTTTTCTTGAAGCTGTCCTGGAACAGGCCCACCGCCAGCACGACCACCACGACCAGGGCAAGCACCGTCAGTGCACCCGCCAGTGGGCGGATGTCAGCGGGTCTGCGCCTGGCGGTCATGTCGATTATCCGGAGAGGTTGAAGTTGCCGTTGGAACCGTAGATCGCCAGCGACACGAGCAAGGTCACCGACACCACCACGATCAGCGAGGTCCGCACCGCATTACCCACCGCGACTCCGACCCCGGAGGGACCGCCGGAGGCGAAGTAGCCGTAATAGGTATGGATCAGCAGGATGCTGATCGCCATCAACACCGCCTGCACGAACGACCACAGCAGATCCATCGGGTTCAGGAAGGTGTTGAAGTAATGGTCGTACAGCCCGGCCGACTGCCCGAACAGTGCCACCGTCACGAACTTGCTGGCCAGGAACGACAGGATGACCGCGATCGAGTACAGCGGCGTGATGGCCACCAACCCGGCCACCAACCGGGTCGAGACCAGGTACTCGACCGGGCGGATACCCATCGACTCGAGGGCATCGATCTCCTCGTTGATCCGCATCGCGCCCAACTGGGCGGTCACCCCTGCACCGAACGTGGCGGCCAGTCCGATACCGGCGACCACCGGCGCGGAGATGCGGACGTTGATGAAGGCCGCCAGGAAGCCGGTCAGGGCTTCCACGCCAATATTGCCCAGCGACGAATAGCCCTGCACGGCGAGCGTGCCACCCGCTGCGAGGGTGAGGAACCCGACGATGGCCACCGTGCCGCCGATCATCGCCAGCGTCCCCGCGCCCATGCTGATCTCGGCGATCAGCCGGATGACCTCGGTGCGGTAGCGGACCGCGGCATGCGGCATCCCGGCGATGCCCTTGGCGTAGAACATCGTGCGGTCGCCGACGCGGCCGAAAAAGCCGATCGGACGCCGCAACTCGCGGAACAGGCGCGGATAGTTGGTCCGCAGGACGGTCACGGTGCCCATGCCGTCACCCCGCCGTCATCTGGATGCCGATGGCGGTGACCACCACGTTGACGACGAACAGTGCCATGAACGCGTAGACCACGGTTTCGTTGACCGCGTTGCCGACGGCCTTGGCCCCGCCCCCGCTGATCATCAACCCGCGGTAACAGGCCACCAGCCCGGCGATCAATCCGAACAGCGCTGCCTTGACACAGGAAATGATGACTTCGGGTACCCCGGTGAGCAAGGTGATCCCGGCGGCAAAAGCGCCCGGATTGACGTCCTGGACGAAAACCGAGAACACGTAGCCGCCCAGGATGCCGATGATGACCACCAGCGAGTTCAGCAGCAGCGCAACCAGACCCGACGCCAGCATCCGAGGAGTCACCAGTCGCTGGACCGGGTTGATGCCGAGCACCTCCATGGCGTCGATCTCTTCGCGGATGGTCCGCGAACCGAGGTCGGCGCACATTGCCGTGG
>JBFYOR010000053.1:0-12451 GCA_041303695.1 Mycobacterium sp.
GGCCCACCAGAAGGCCGCCGGTGAAGTCGACGGCCAGTTCGGCCAGTCCGGCCAGGGCGCTGATCAGGAAGATGTCCTGGTCGACGATCGACTGCAACTGGTCGGAGATATCGGTGACGAACCCGTCGATGAAGTACGGAATGGAGGCGAAGACGGTCCGGACGCCCAGTGCGATGTCCGTGCCGATATTCGGGTAGCCGTACATGGCGATGGCGTCATTGAGGGCCTGCTTCAGATTCCCCCCGGGATCGACGATGCTCGTCGATTTGTCTTGCAGTGGCACGCCGTCGAAGTCCGTCCGCTGGGCGATTCCGAACAGGTCGACGATGGTCGGTGTGATATCGGCGATCGTGTACGCCAGGTTCTGCTTGCCGTCATTGGTGTCGTCGCCCTCGACGTCGAACATCACGAACGACGAGGTCTCGTTGGGCGACTGGAAGCCGTGGCCCAGCCCGGTCGACTGCTGGTGGCCGTGGTCGGTGGTGACGATCACGGTCCACTGCTCGCCCGGGTTGGCGAGTTCCCAGGCGGCGACGGCATCCAGGATCGCCTTGATGTTCTCGCTGGTGTTGATCACCGCGTCCCGGTACTGCGGGGAATCGCCGCCGTGCAGGTGGCCTTCCTCGTCGACGCCGACCTGGTAGGAGAAGATGAATGTCGACTCGTCACCGCCGGTCTCGTTGATGAGCGCGATGGTCGCGTCCGCGACCGCGTCGTCAGCGGCCTCCCAGCCGTCTTCGGCGTCGTAAGGGACGTAGGTGTTCACGTCGGCCGGATAGCCGCCCGCGTCCGCGATGTCGTTGATGTACCTCCAATTGGCCACGACGGCGGTGTTGACCGAAGCCTTGTTGTACTCGATGAGGTTGAACACCGTCGGCCACGCGTCGTAGGGCGCCGGGTTGAACAGGTTGTTGATCACCCCGGTCTTGTTGTCCCATGCCCCGGTCAGAATCGTCGACCAGGACGGCCCGGAGATGGTGGTGTGCCCCACCAGACTCGTCGCCCCGGTGATGCCGTTGTCCATCACCGCCCTGAACCCGCTGTCCGGCTGGTCATAGGTGTATTCGAGGATCTTGCTGAGGTTGGTCCCGTCCGTGCCGATCAACAGCACGTGGGTCGGCGTATCGACGAGCTGGACGGTGGCCGCCGCCTGTACGGTCCGGCGTGTCGTTGCCGCGGAGGTGGTCACGGTGACCGCACTGGCCGGCGCGACCGGCAACGCGGGCAGTAGTGGCAGCACCGGGACCGGTGTCGGCGTGGGGGCGGCCGGCGCGGGAACCGCGACGACCGGTTGGAGGGCCGCCGGCGCCGCAACGGCCGCGCTGACCGCCGGCGCCGTGGCGGCGGTTTCCCCGGCAGGGTCAGGGGTGGTGATCGGGCTGGCAATCTGACCGCCCGCGATTGCCGCGGTGGGGATCGACTCCGTTGGCGCCGTCCCGGCGCGCGGGCGTGGTGGTGTCACGGTCGGCGACACCGCTATTCCTCGCGCCGGTCTGCTTCGCAGCACCGCGCGCGGGCGTTCACCGCTCCGCGGTGTCTCGGCGGCGGATTCGCTACTCGCGGCGGCGGCGGCGGCAGCGGCAGCAGGCTTCGCGACACGGCCCCGGGACCGGTTCGGTGTTCCTGTGGTGCGGTCGGACTGGCCGGCCGACGCTCCGGCGGATGCGGTCGTGTCCGGCGCCGGCGTCTCGGCGTGTGCTACCGCCGTCGCGACCGCGGAACCGCCGCCGGCGACAACCCCGGCGACCGCGACCTGAAGGCAGACCTTCTTGATAGACGTCATGCTGAAATCCCCACCATCGAGTGACCTGGATTACTTCTACGTGAACTGGCTGTGACGCTAGTGGTTGCCCGGGTCGCTCACAGACCTTTCACATTTTTCCGTGTGTCCAAAGTCCCCGTCACGAAGGTCTTTTGGCAGTGCTGCAGAAACGCCCTGGTTATGACCGGTTCGCTGTGGTCCAATCGACGTAATCCACCCGGGAGGTGAGCGATGAACGCCGCAGCCTTCGTGGGACGACTCGGGCCATTGGCCGCTGCATTGGGAATCGGCGCGGCGGTGCTGCTTGGCGAGGCGGGTATAGCCGGGGCGGAGGTCGGCGATACCGATGACGCCGCCGCTGTGAGCGCGGACAGACCCAGCTCCACGGTCGGCCGTACCGCCAACCGGGGTCGCGGCCCGGTTCGGCCGGGACCGGGTCGAGCGGCGGCGGCATCACCCCGGGCTGTTGCAATCGCGAGAGCAGAGCGCGATGTGCTCCCCCCTCAACCCGTACCTCGGATCGCGGTCTCGGAAGCTGCGGCGACCGGGAATTACTTGGCGGATCCCGAACCAACCCTGACGGCCTCGCTGCCGACTGCACCGGTCGGTCCGAACGTGATCGCCGTCGGCCGTGGCGCCTCGCTTCCGTCGTTGCCGCGGCGCGCGTCGGCCGCTGCGATGTCGGCTCCGCTGTCCTTGGCCGGAATCGGCGGTTCGCGACCACCCGGGCCGATCGTGCCCGCGCCTGCCTCAGCACTGAGTTCAACTGCGCCCCAGCTTGTTTCAGCCGCAGCGGTCGGTAACGATCCGATCAGCTCGTTCTTCGGGGGGTTGGCGGCGTTGTTCAACAATCAGACCCCGCGGCTCAACCCGACGCAACTGTCGCAGAGTCCGTCCGGGGTGGTTTCCGGTCAACTCGGTGCAGTCGACCCGGACAGTCCCCGGTTGACATTCACCGTGACCGGGGACCCGGTCCACGGCAGCGCGGAGGTCAATCCCGACGGAAGCTGGACCTATACCCCGCAACCGTCGGCGGCGGTCACCGGGATCGTCGATTCCTTCCGCGTCACGGTCAGCGACGCCGCCAGCGGTTTCGCCATCCACGGACTGGCCGGTCTGCTCAACCTGCTCACCTTCGGCGTGATCGGTACGCGCGGTGACACCAGCACCAGCACGGTCGCCGTCACGGTGACCGCGACGGGTCCGGCCAACAACCCGCCGACCGTCTCTTTCGCACTGACTGGCAGCAGCGCTGCCACCGGAGTGGTGACCGGCATGGTCGTCGCCAGTGATGCCGACGGCGACACCCTCAGCTACGGCGGGTCCACGACAACCGCGAAGGGCAGTGTGATCGTCGACTCCGCCAGTGGCGCGTTCACTTACACTCCGACCACCATCGCGCGGCAGAACGCCGCCGCACCGGGTGCGGCGCCGGCGGATCTGCAGGACAGTTTCACCGTCACGGTCGTCGACGGCCACGGTGGAACCGCCACCGCTGACGTCACGGTGGCGGTCAGCCCGACCCCCAGCCCGTCCGGGCCTCTCGCGGCCTTCCCCGGTGCCGAAGGTTTCGGCGCCTACGCCACTGGCGGTCGCGGCGGCAGCGTCGTCTACGTCACCAACCTCAACGCCGACGGCCCGGGCTCGCTGCAGTGGGCGGTCGACCAGCCCGGTGCGAAATATGTCCTGTTCAAGGTCAGCGGGCTGATCGACACCCAGATACACCTGACCAACGGCGATGTGACCATCGCGGGGCAGACCTCGCCGGGCGGTATCACCATCCGTGGCCTGGTCACCGACGAGACCCCGTATCAGGACCAGACCGTTCGGGTGCCCACCGACTTCGCTGAGAACTGGATCCTGCAGCACATCCGGATCCGGCCCGGCGCCACCGGTCCCAGCGACGATGGGTTGCGGCTGCGCTATACCCGCAACGCCATTGTCGATCATGTCTCCATCGGCAATGCCACCGACGAGGCTATCGAGATCTCCTATTCGAACAACATCACCGTCCAGAACACCATCATCGCCGAAACCGTTGGGGGGCACTCGTTCTACGGCGGAGTGCTGATGAATTACTCCAACCCGGCGCACGGGTTCGCACTCGACAATGTGTCGCTGCATCACAATGTCTTCAACCGGATCGAGGGCCGGCTGCCGGAGGGCAGCCGAGAGTCCGCGGCCGCGGCCAACTCGTTCATGAACCTGGAACTGTCCAACAACCTGTATTGGGACCCGCGATTCTTCATCGCCTTGGGTGTGGACACCGCTGTCGCCGGAGGCCAGCCGATCTACTGGAAGCTCAACGCCGTCAACAACTTCTTCCGGACTGCCAACGGTTTCCAGTTCGGCATGTTCGACGATCAGATCCTCAATGTCGGACGCAACGAGCTGTTCATCAGTGGCAACACGATGAGCCTGTACCCGAGCCGTTCGGACTACCAGCTGTTCTACTGCTGCAACGACTATCCGTCCGAGGCCAGCCCGGACGCCACCTCGCGCCGGGCGCTGGCCCGCCCGGCCCGACATCCCTTCCCGGCGATCACCTACACGCCGACCGATCAGCTGCGCACCGTCCTGCTCAACACCGGAGGGGCATGGCCGCGCGACCCGATGGACATCAGGCTGATGCAATCGGTCGCGTCCAACACCATCTCGTCGGCTCCGATCGCCACCAATCCCGCCAATGACGCTCTGCTGCCGCCGTATTCCGGCGCCGCACCCGCACCGCCGGCAGACACCGACAGCGACGGCATGCCCGACACCTGGGAGATCGGCAAGGGGCTCAATCCCGCTGTCGCCAATCACAATGCGCGCACGCTGTCCTCGGCGGGGTATACCGACCTCGAGGTCTATCTACAGGAGTTGTCTACCAGCCGGATCGGCTCGATAGCAACGTGATTCAACGGACGCGTGCAACGGCGATCGCGACGGCCAGGATGCCGGCGCCGCCCAACGCCAGCCAGCCCCAAGGCTGAAACCAGGGATTCCGTTGCACGGTACCGGTTCGGGTGGGTATCGCCACGAAGTGTTCGACTGTGGAATCGCGACTGGTGCAGGTGATCTCTACACTGACCGGCTCATGGCCCTGGTTTGCCCAACCCGCCACCGCCACAATCTGTTGACCGTTGCCGAGTACTCCGCTGAGCTCCGGGTTGATCTGAACCGGCCAGGAGAGGTCGATCGAGCGGCCGGCGGCGCTCGCCGAACAGGTCCCGGTGGTGGTCCCGGCAATGCTGATCAGATCGGTGCCGACCAGGAACGCGACCAGCGTCTGCTCCGGCGGTACGGACACCGTGGTCGTCGCGCCCAGTGGCGTGGCACCAGCGGCCCTCCAGGCCGGGGTGAGGTTGTCGAGGGAGTCGGGCTGGGTCGAGAACGTCCCGGCGACGAAGGTGAGCACCCAGCCCATGGCAGCCACGACGAGTGCGCCCAGGCCGAATTTCAGCAGCCCGCTGACCGTCACGCGGCCAAGGTTAGACCGTTAACCTTTCACCCATGAACACTCTCGAGGTCTTCGCCGACGTGCTCTGCCCGTTCACCCACGTCGGCCTGCACTCCCTGCTCGACCGGCGCAGTGAGCGCGGTCTGGCCGAGCCGCGACTGCGCATCCGGGCCTGGCCGCTGGAACTCATCAACGGCCGCCCCCTGGACCCGCATCACATCGAGGCGGAGATCGTGGCGCTGCGCGCATCAATCCGGCCCGACCTTTTCGCGGGGTTCTCCGTCGAGACCTTCCCGAGTACGTCGATGACGGCGTTCGCGTTGAGCGCCGCCGCCGACCGCACCGGTGATCCGGCGTTGAGTGAGGCCGTCGGCATGGCACTACGTGATGCGCTCTTCGAACAGGGCCTCGATATCGGCCGTCCGGATGTGGTCGCACAGATCGCCGCCGGGTTCGGACTCGAGCCTCTCGACGCCGAGGACACCGCGGCGGCCGTCCGGTCCGACTGGGACGAAGGCAAGGCCCGCGGCGTGGTCGGATCCCCGCACTTTTTCACCGGCGAGACCGGCGGCTGGTTCTGCCCCGCACTGGCGATCAGCCGCGACGATGTCGGCAACTTCATCGTCGCCTGGAAGCAGGGCAACGACGCGTTCGTCAGCAGCGTCTTCAGCTGAGATCACTGCATGCCTGACGATATGAACCAGCACCGGCCCAGCGGCGCCGATCTTCGGCGCTGGCGCCGGCACCTGGCCAATGAACGAGCAGAGGCCGCGGTCTACCGGGATCTCGCCCAGAAGTACGACGGCGAGGAGCGGGAGATCCTGGCCGCCATCGCCGCGGCCGAGGAACGCCACGAACAGCACTGGCTGACCCTGCTCGGTGAGCAGGTCGGCGAGCCGGCTCGCGCCGACCTGGGCACCCGGACCCTGGCCTTCATGGCACGTCATTTCGGGTCGGTGTTCGTGCTGGCTCTGGTTCAGCGTTTCGAAGCCCGCGCCAGCTATGACAGCGACGACGACGCCACCGCCACCATGGCCGCCGACGAGCAGATCCACGAGGAAGTCATCCGGGCACTGGCGGCCCGCGGTCGGGACCGGCTGTCCGGCAGCTTTCGCGCCGCGGTATTCGGCGCCAACGACGGGCTGGTGAGCAACCTGGCGCTGATCATCGGTGTCAGCGCCAGTGGGGTGTCCAACCACACCGTGCTGGTGACCGGACTGGCCGGACTGCTGGCCGGCGCGCTGTCGATGGGGGCCGGCGAATACGTCTCGGTCAGTTCGCAGCGCGAGTTACTGGAGGCCTCCGCGCCGAGTCCCAACGTCGGCTCGGCGCTGACCCAACTCGATGTCAACGCCAATGAGCTTGAACTGGTTTACCGGGCCCGGGGGATGAGCGTCGAGGAGGCCAGTTCGCATGCCGCCGGCGTGCTGCGCAGTGCTGAGACCGGCGCCGACCGGCACAACTCGGTGGGGGCGGACGCGGGCGGCCACGAGGCCATCGGTACCGGTCTCGGTGCGGCGGTGTCGAGTTTCCTGTTCTTTGCGACCGGAGCCCTGATTCCGGTACTGCCTTACCTTTTCGGCCTCACCGGAATGACCGCGGTCGTGACGGCAGCCGCGCTGGTCGGTCTTGCCCTGCTGGCCACCGGCGTGGTCGTCGGACTGCTCTCCGGTGCCCCACCGCTGCGCCGGGCCCTGCGCCAGTTGCTGATCGGCTACGGTGCCGCCGCCGTCACCTACCTGCTGGGCCTGATCGTCGGCGGCGGTGTGGGTTAGGCCGGTCTGCGCCCTATTTCTTCAGCGTCGAGACTTTGAAGGGTAGGTATGCCGGGCACACCCCGACGAAGCTGGTGATGACGAGGACCGCCGCGATCACGCCGAGGATGATCGCCAGCGGTCCGGATATCACGTGGGTGAGGTATAGCACCGCTATCACGGCGGCCGCCGTGATTCGGATACCGCGGTCTGCCGAGCCCATATTCTTGATCATGTGTCCGTCCTTCTCCTGTTCGCGGAATCGGGTCACTGAGGGTGGGTGGCGAGGTATTCGCCGACCGGGATGCGTTGTGACTGTGCGTAACCGATCGGCAGCAAGACGTCGCCGGCGGTGGTGTTGTAGTACACATCCCAGCGGTAGTAACCGCCGAACGAGTCCGGATCGTCGGCCAGGATCGCCGCATAGTCCTTGACGGCGCGGACGTACTCGTTCGCGTGGTTGTAGGCGTAGATGGCGCGGTCGGGATTGGCGGCGAAGCCACTGGCGGCCAGATAGTTGCCGGCCGACATGATGGCATCGCGGGGGGAGTTCACATCGCCGTTGCCGTAGGCGGCCCAGGTCTGCGGCATGAACTGCATCGGACCCTGCGCCCCGTCCACGCTCACCCCGGCGATACTGCCGAACCGGGTCTCGATCAGGTTGATCGCCGCCAGATAATTCCAGCCCACGCCCGTCGCGGCCTCCGCTTCACGGTAGTAGCCGAGAAGTTCGGCGGCCGGTGCCGGTGCGACGATGCGCCACGCGGGCAGCGTGTCGCGCAGCGGCGACATCGCGGCCAGTTGGCGGCGGGCGTCGACGTTGCGGTCATAGGTCTGGATCAGGTTCGCGGGAATCTTCGGCCGGATCACCGGGTCCCATGCGGGGTTGCGGCCGATGGCGCGGTAGGCCGCCTGCTGGCGTCGGGCGGCGGCGACCATGGCCGGCTCCGGGGTGGCCGGATCGCGCAGTGCCAGTTCGTCGGCGACCAGGTCGTCGCCGATCTGGGCCGGGTCGGAGGCCAGTCGCGGTTGGGCACCGGCGGGCGGGGCCGGTGCGTCGTCCATCTTGGTGATGGGCGCGGCGGGCGCCTCGGCCGGCGGGGCCTGTTGAGAGCAACCGGCCAGGGCCAGGCCGAGGGCCAGCAACGCGGCGCTCACCCGGTTGGTGCTCACTGCGACCTCCCCGCGGTCCGATCGGATGGCACCGACCCCTGTGACGGCACCTGTCATAGCAACTGAGATAGCAACCTAGCGAAGAGTGGGCCTGGGGCCGACCACACCGCGCCGAAGTCACTAATGTGTGCCGCGATGAGTTCTCATTTCGCCGTCCTCGCCTCACTCGCGCTGGCTATCTTCTTCAGCCCCGAGACATTGGTGCTCGGCCTGATCATCGCCGGGGACAAGAGGGTCCCGCGGTTGGCGGCGTTCGCCTTCGCCGCCGGCGGCATCATCGGCATCGCGTTCGCCACCGGCATCGGCCTGTGGATCGCCCACGCCGCCGGCGCCGGCACGACGGAGCCGACCCATCATGGCTGGCCCGGATTCGTCCTGCGCCTGTTGATTGCGGCCGCGCTGCTGACCATCGGCGTGCGCCGCGCGATCAATGCGCTGCATAAGAAGCCGATCAGCGATATCTCCGAGCCCGAGCACAAGCCCGGCAGGCTGCGTGCCGCGCTGAGCCGGCGTTTCCCGTCGCTGGCTCGCCAGTTCGATCTGGACGCGGATCTGCCTGTGGGCCAACGGATTCGCCGCGCCGGGTTGGCCGGCTTCGCCATGTGCGGGCTGCACCCGAAGGTGTTTCCGATCGCGATCGCCGCCGGTCATCAGATCATGCAGATCTCCGACCGCCCGCAACGCACCCTCGGGATCGTGCTGTTCGCTGTCATCGCCGTCATTCCCGCCCTGCTGCCCGCGGTGATCGACCTGGTCAACCCCGGCGCCACGGTCCGGATCAAGAGCGGTTACGAGCGGATCATGAAGGTTCACGGCCGCTGGATCACCGCACTGCTGCTGCTGGGCGCCGGGTCATTCGTGGCCTATGACGCCTGGCACGACATGCCTCGGGCCTGACGTCGTCCTACTGAGTCGTCCTACTGAGTCGTCCTACTGAAGGGTCACGCCGTGTCTGCTGAAGCCGCCAAGTTCGTCGTGATTCTCGGACATCCGGACTCCGCCAGCCTCGGTAGTGCGATCGCCCGCGCCTACGCCGAGGGCGCAGAGGCGGCCGGAGCCGTCGTCCGGACGATCAACCTCGGCGGGCTGACCTTCGACCCGGTGTTGTGGCACGGCTACAACCAGATCCAGCCGCTGGAGCCGGACCTGATCGACGCCCAGGCGGCCATCCGGTGGGCCGACGTCCTGGTATTCGCATATCCCACCTGGTGGGGTGCGGCCCCGGCATTGCTGAAGGGTTTCATCGATCGGGTGTTCCTGCCCGGCTTCGCGTTCAAGTACCGGGAGAACTCCCGGTTCTGGGACCGCCTGCTGGCCGGTCGCAGCGCCCGGCTGCTGGTCACCATGGACACCCCGCACTGGTACTACCGGCTGGTCGTCGGGCAGCCGGGCCATCGGATGATGCGGCGAGCAATCCTGGGCTTCAGCGGGGTGAAGCCCGTTCGCACATCCGTGTTCGGCGCGGTGCGGGGCGCCACCGCAGCGACCCGGGACCGGTGGCTCGCGCAGGCCCGCACGCTGGGGGAACGCGACGCCCGGCGGGTTGCCCGGACCCGGTGAAACGGTGCCGGGAACAAACCCCCGGCCAACTCGGTTATGCCTGTCGACAACTTGAGTCACCGAGACTCAACTGTTGGTTGACAGCGACCGCCGCCTCAAGCAAGCTTGAGTGTGGTCCGCTCAGACCGGCAGTGTCTGACAAACAGCAGTGTCTGAAAAACAGCAGTGTCTTAACAAACAGCAGTGTCTTAACAAAGACGTCTCTATCAGGAGGAATTCACTATGGCTCGTGCGGTCGGGATCGACCTCGGGACCACCAACTCCGTCGTCTCGGTCCTCGAGGGCGGCGACCCTGTCGTCGTCGCCAACTCCGAGGGCTCGCGAACGACGCCGTCGGTGGTTGCCTTTGCACGCAACGGCGAAGTGCTGGTCGGCCAGCCCGCCAAGAACCAGGCGGTGACCAACGTCGACCGCACCATCCGCTCGGTCAAGCGCCACATGGGCACCGACTGGGCCGTCGATATCGACGGCAAGAACTACACCTCCCAGGAGATCAGTGCGCGCGTGCTGCAGAAGCTCAAGCGCGACGCTGAGAGCTACCTCGGCGAGGACATCACCGACGCGGTCATCACCGTGCCCGCCTACTTCAACGACGCCCAGCGTCAGGCCACCAAGGAAGCCGGTCAGATCGCCGGCCTCAACGTCCTGCGCATCGTCAACGAGCCCACCGCCGCGGCCCTGGCCTACGGTATGGACAAGGGCAGCAAGGAACAGACCATCCTGGTCTTCGACCTCGGCGGCGGCACCTTCGACGTGTCCCTGCTGGAGATCGGCGACGGTGTCGTCGAGGTCCGCGCGACCTCGGGTGACAACCACCTCGGTGGCGACGACTGGGACGACCGGATCGTCGAGTGGCTCGTCGACAAGTTCAAGGCCAGCGCCGGTATCGACCTGACCAAGGACAAGATGGCCATGCAGCGGCTGCGCGAGGCCGCCGAGAAGGCCAAGATCGAGCTCAGCTCGGGCCAGAGCACCTCGATCAACCTGCCGTACATCACCGTCGACGCCGACAAGAACCCGCTGTTCCTCGACGAGCAGCTGACCCGTGCGGAGTTCCAGAAGATCACCCAGGATCTGCTCGACCGCACCCGGGCGCCGTTCCAGCAGGTCATCAAGGACGCCGGTATCTCGGTGTCCGATATCGACCATGTGGTGCTCGTTGGTGGTTCCACCCGCATGCCCGCGGTGACCGACCTGGTCAAGGAACTGACCGGCGGCAAGGAACCCAATAAGGGTGTCAACCCCGACGAGGTGGTCGCGGTCGGCGCGGCCCTGCAGGCCGGCGTCCTCAAGGGCGAGGTGAAAGACGTTCTGCTGCTTGACGTCACGCCGCTGAGCCTCGGTATCGAGACCAAGGGCGGGGTGATGACCAAGCTCATCGAGCGCAACACCACCATCCCGACCAAGCGCTCGGAGACCTTCACCACCGCCGACGACAATCAGCCGTCGGTGCAGATCCAGGTCTTCCAGGGTGAGCGTGAAATCGCTGCGCACAACAAGCTGCTCGGCAGCTTCGAGTTGACCGGCATCCCGCCGGCTCCGCGCGGGGTGCCCCAGATCGAGGTCACCTTCGACATCGACGCCAACGGCATCGTGCACGTCACGGCCAAGGACAAGGGCACCGGTAAGGAGAACACGATCAAGATCCAGGAAGGCTCCGGCATTTCCAAGGAGGAGATCGACCGGATGATCAAGGATGCCGAGGCGCACGCCGACGAGGACCGCAAGCGCCGCGAGGAGGCCGACGTCCGCAACCAGGCCGAATCGCTGGTCTACCAGACGGAGAAGTTCGTCAAGGAACAGCGCGAGGCCGAGGGCGGTTCCAAGGTTCCCGAGGACACCCTCGCCAAAGTGGATTCCGCCATCGCCGATGCCAAGACCGCACTGAACGGCTCGGATATCGGGGCGATCAAGTCCGCGATGGAGAAGCTCGGCACCGAGTCGCAAGCTCTGGGCCAGGCCATCTACGAAGCGACCCAGGCAGAGCAGGCCGCCGGTGGCGGTGCCGCGGGTGGGTCGTCGGATAACGACGTCGTCGACGCCGAGGTCGTTGAGGACGATCAGGAGACCAAGTGACGCATCCGGAGAACTCCCGGGACGAACGCGACGAACCGGTGACCTTCACCGATAAGCGTCGCATCGACCCGCAGACCGGTGAGGTTCGCGAAGGTGCCGGCGGGCAGCAGCGAAGCGACTCGGGAATTCACCCGGCCCACGGTGCCGCCCCTGCGGGGGCGGCACCGGGGGTTCCCGCCTCGGAGCAGGCCGAGAAGGTAGCTGAGCTCACCGCGGACCTGCAACGGGTTCAGGCCGACTTCGCCAACTACCGCAAGCGCGCGTTGCGCGATCAGGAGGTCGTCGGCGAGCGCGCCAAGGCCGTCGTGGTCAGCCAGTTGCTGCCGGTGCTCGACGACCTCGAGCGGGCCCGCAGCCACGGCGACCTCGACAACGGACCGCTGAAGTCGGTGGCCGACAAGCTGGTTGCGGTCATGACCGGCTTGGGTGTGGTGGCCTTCGGTGTGTCCGGTGAGGAGTTCGACCCGTCGCTGCACGAGGCCGTCCAGCACGAGGGCGAGGGTTCCAACCCCGTCATCGGGCATGTGATGCGCCAGGGCTACACGCTTGGTGACCTTGTGCTCCGGCACGCGCTGGTCGGGGTGGTCGACGCAGTCGGCGGCTCCGACACGCCCCAGGACGAGGGACTGGCGGGCTCGTACACCGCAGAATCAGATCAGTGATCCGGGAGCGAAGCCCAGG
>JBFYOR010000054.1:0-3624 GCA_041303695.1 Mycobacterium sp.
GGGCCATGGCGATGGCCGCGACGATGATGTATTCGTTCTTCGAGCGCGCCACCTATTACCTGTGCCGCACCGATCCCGATGCCCGGATGAGCTGGTGGCGGATGGAGAGGCTGCGGATGCGAGACTCGAAACTGGGGTTGCTCCCGGAGTTCCGCACCGTGTTCGGCAGCACCACCCTGGCGTACTTTCGTCGTGACTACTCGCCCCTGGATGTCGGTTCGACCGCTCAGGCGGTCGCGTATCTGGCCAGTTCGCCGGCCGCCCGCGCAGCGCAGCAGTAGCGGTGGTGCTCCGGCGGCTGCGCTCCGCGCCCACCCCGTTGCTCGCCCTAGCCGACGTGGCGGTCACCGGCGCCTGGGCCGTCACCGGACTGCGCCGACCTGTCCGGCCCCGGGAGTGCGACCGGACCTTCGCACTCACCGTGGTCGATCGGCAGGTCGTCGCGCGCGACGAGAATGTGGTGGCGCTGACACTGGCTTCCGCCGACGGCTCCGCGCTTCCGGCATGGCATCCCGGAGCGCATCTGGACATCCACCTGCCCAGCGGGCGGGTACGGCAGTACTCGCTGTGCGGGGAGCCGCAGCAGCACGGCAGCTACCGGATCGCGGTTCGCCGCATCCCTGACGGCGGCGGCGGATCGATCGAGGTGCACGACGCACTGCCGATCGGCTCCACGGTTACCACCAGTGGTCCGCGAAACGCGTTCCCGCTCAGCGTTCCCGGCTATGGCTCGCCCACCCGCAGACTGCGGTTCGTCGCCGGCGGTATCGGCATCACCCCGATCCTGCCGATGCTGGGCCTGGCCCAGCGGCTCGGGGTGGACTGGTCGATGGTCTACGTCGGTCGCAGCGCGGACTCCATCCCTTTTCTCGACGAGGTGCGCCGATTCGGCACCCGCATCGAGATCCGCACCGACGACGTCCACGGCATTCCGGCCGCCGATGACCTGCTGGGCGAATGCGTCACCGGCACAACGGTTTATGCGTGCGGCCCGGCCGAGATGATCAGCGCGATCCGTCGCCGTCTGATCGGCCGCGGCGACGTCGAACTGCACTTCGAACGGTTCGCCGCCCCGCCGGTGGTCGACGGCGAACCGTTCACCGTCACCGTGGAGTCCACCGAGGTCGGTGTGGCCGCCGAGGAGACGTTACTGGCCGCACTGCGGCGGTCCGGAATTCCGGCGCCGTACTCCTGCCAGCAGGGCTTCTGCGGCACCTGCCGCGTCCGTGTCCTCAACGGCGAGGTCCAGCACCGGGATACGTTGCTCACCGAGGCCGAACGGGACGCCGGCTTGATGCTCGCCTGCGTCTCGCGGGCACCCACGGGCGCTCATCTTCGCCTGGAGTTGTGACCCTCAGCCGGCATCCCAGGCGCTGGCCACCTGGGTCGAGACGTCGATGATCTTCGCCTGCTGGGACGCCGGGCTGTCGATCTCCTCGGCGACGTAGGCGGCGACGAAGCGGCGGATCTCGGTGTCGACACCGCCGATGAGGCGGACGATCTCCCCGCGGAATGACTTCGAGGTCACATGCACGGCGATGTCCGACGGCCGCGGTTTGGCCACGTCGATGACGATCAGCAGCGGCTCGGCCGCCCGGGCACTGGCCCGCAGTGCAATATCGCCGTCGACGATGAAGCGCTGCTTGTCCAGACGCAGATCCACGATCAGCTCAATCAGCAGTGGGATGCGCACCGCGAAGGTGATGGTGTCGCCGAGGGTGCGCCGGACCTGGGGTTGCTGGATCTTGACCTTCGCGGTCACCTTCGCCAATCCGCCCGGGCCCTGGGACATCGGCCCCATCTGGACGTCTCCGCCGGCGATCTCGGCGAACGCCGCGGCCACACGCTCCTCGGTGACCGCCTCCTCGAAGAACCGGCGACCGAATTCCTCGTAGGAGACGAAATTGTGCGTGTGCATAAGGATTCACTTTCCCATGTGAATGGTCGATACCGGAGCGCGGAACGGTAACAAATCGCGTCGGCGTGGCAGACCCGGTCACCCCGCGAGCAGACACAAAGTCGCACGAAATAGCCATCTATGGTGCGAGTTTGTGTCTGCTCGTGTCAGGAATTGGACTCCAGCATCACGGTGACCGGTCCGTCGTTGACCAACGCCACCTGCATGTGGGCGCCGAATGCCCCGGTTGCGACCTCGGCACCCAGGCCCCGCAGGGCATCGGCGAAGTCGTCGACCACAGGCTGCGCCGCCGATGCCGGCGCGGCGGCGTTCCACGACGGTCGGCGGCCCTTCGCGGTGTTGGCGTAGAGCGTGAACTGGCTGATGACCAGAATCGGTGCCCCGATATCGGCGGCGGACTGCTCGCCGTCCAAAATCCTTAACTGCCAGAGCTTCTCGGCCATCCGGCGGGCCACCTCGGCATCATCGCCGTGGGTCACGCCGACCAGTGCGACCAGGCCCTGCCTTTTCGGCTGGATGACACCGACCACCTCGCCGTTGACCGACACCGCAGCGGAGCTGACCCGCTGGATCAGGACACGCATGGCCTCAGTCCTCCGAACCCGGCGCCCCGCAGCCGAGGGTGCGCTGCACCGGGCCCAAGAACTCCTCGCGGGCTGCCGTCATGGCGTTGTCGACGTTGGCGAATACGGCTCCACCCACTGGCCGCCGATGTAGAACGTGAGGTACTCCCGCATGCGGCCATCCTGCCCGATTCGGCCCTGGATGCATGCAGATTGTGTGATCCCCCGGTGTGAGCGGAGACACGTTGGCAAAAGATCCATGTGTTGACGGCGCGCAACCCGGAAATTTTTATCAGGCATAACGTTGCTGCAACGTGACGGCTAAATCCGCTGTTAAATCAGTGATTTTGCTGTATCGGATCAGTCTCGGTTGTTGTATTACGTTGCGAATAAATGGGATTTCGCTTCACCACCAGGGCTAACTTGGTGAAAAGTGATAGCCGCCACAGACTTTGGGCGAATGACATATCTGTTGTTAGCGTTTATCTCATGTTTGCTCTCGCGGCTTTGATGTCGCTTATCACGCAAGTGTCAGGCACGCCCTACATTCCCGGTGGCGATACACCGGCGGGCACGGACTGCTCAGGACTGGCCTCATGGGTGGCCAACGTGGCATCCGGGCGGCCGGCATTCGGTAGCAGGTTCAATACCGGCAATATGGAGGGCGCTCTGCTGGCCCGCGGATTCCACTACGGCAGCGCGCCCAACTCGGTGGTGATCGGGTGGAACGGCGGCCATGCCGCCGTGACGTTGCCAGACGGCACTCCGGTGTCCAGCGGTGAAAGTGGAACCGGTGTGCGCATCGGCGGCGGCGGCGCCTATCAGCCGCAGTTCAGCCGTCACATGTATCTGCCGGTCCAAGCCCAGGAGATGAACACCGAGCCGCCGGCCGACCAGCCGCCGGCCGGGGCCCCGCCAGTCGATGCCCCGCCTGCCCAGATCCCGCCGGCCGAGGCCGCGCCGGCCGACGTCGCGCCCGCCGATATCGCCCCGGTGGGTGACCCGGTCGGTGCCCCCGCTGTCCTGCCACCGGCCGACCCGGCTCTGGCTCCGGCACCGGAGGCCGGGGTCGACGCGGCGGCCGTGCCACCGCCGGCCGCTCCGGTGGACGCCCCGGTTCCCCCGCAGAGCCCGGCTCCGGAG
>JBFYOR010000055.1:0-4045 GCA_041303695.1 Mycobacterium sp.
ATCACCCACTCGTCGCCGTCGGCAACCGCACTGGTGGACAGTCCCTCCCAGTGATCGCCGGTGTCGGCCTCGGTGACCGCCAGTGCGACCACGGCCGCGCCGTCGGCGATTCGCTCCAGCACCTCCGTTGCGGCGCCGCCACCGGCCCGGGCCAGCAGGCCGCCGGCCACCACGACGGTGTCGATGAACGGCTCGATCACCAGTGCGCGGCCGATCTCCTCGGCGATCACCATCGCCTCGACCGGCCCGCCGCCGCTGCCGCCGGCCGACTCGGGCAGGGTCGCGCCGAGGATGCCGAGATCCTCGGCGAAGCCGCGCCAGATGTCGGGCTGCCAGCCGGAACCGGTCTTGGCCGCGGTGCGACTGCTCTCCAGGTCGTAGCGCGCGCTGAGGAACTTGCCCAGACCGTCGCGCAGCAGGTCCTGCTCCTTGCTGAGGGTGAAGTCCATGTCTGTCAGAGCCCCAGGGTCGCTTTGGCCAGGATGTTGCGCTGAATCTCGTTGCTGCCGGCGTAGATCGAGCCGGCCCGGTCGTTGAAGTAGCGCAGCGGGGCCACCGCCTGCCAGGGATCCCCGCTGACGTAGCCGTCGGCGGGTGGGGTGAAGTCCGCCACCGGGCCGCCGGGCCGGGTGCCGTGCGGTTGGTAAACGCGGCCGCGGGGGCCGGCCGCCTCCATCGCCAGTTCGGTGATGGCCTGGCTCAGTTCAGTGGACAGGATCTTCAGCATCGACGACGCCGCACCGGGATTGCGGCCTTCCGCCACGATGGCCAGCACCCGGTATTCGAGGATCTCCAGCACCTCGGTCCGGATACGGGCGTCGGCGAGTTTGGCGGCGAAGGCGGGGTCCTCGATCAGCGTCCCGCCCGCCGGGCCGGGTTGGCGTTCGGCCGCCGCGGCGATCGACTCGGCCATCACCTGCAGGGCCGGTGCCGCCGCCCCGCCGCCGCGCTCGAACTCCAGCAGGTACTTGGCCACCGTCCAGCCGTCGTCGATCGCACCGATGACTCCTGACTTCGGCACCCGGACCGCGTCGAAGAAGATCTGGGTCTGGATCTCCTCGCCGGAGGTCATCACCAGCGGGCGGATCTCGATCCCCGGTGTGCTCATGTCGATGAGCACGAAAGTGATGCCCTGCTGTCGCTTTGCGCCGCGGGTGGTGCGCACCAGGGCAAAGATCCAGTTCGCCTCCATGGCGTGGGTGGTCCAGATCTTGCTGCCGGTGCACACCAGGTCGTCGCCGTCGTCGACCGCCGCCATCGACAGCGCGGCGAGGTCCGAACCGGCTTCCGGTTCGGAGTAGCCCTGGCAGAAGAACACCTCGCCGGTCAGGATGCGCGGCAGGAAGTAGTCCTTCTGCTCGGGTGTGCCGAAGGCGATGATGGCGTGGGCGACCATCATGATCCCCATCGGGGACAACGACGGAGCGCCGGCCAGGGTGGACTCCCGGGCGAAGATGTAGTGCTGGGTCAGCGTCCAGTCGCAGCCGCCGTATTCAGCCGGCCAGGCCGGGGCGGCCCAGCCACGCTCGTGCAGAATCGCCTGCCAGGCCATGCTGGCCTCGTGGTCGGCGTAGACACTGGTCATCAGCCGGCCGGCCTGGCGCAGATCCGGGGCGAGTTTCTCGTCCAGGAAAGCCCGCACCTCATCGCGAAACTCGAGATCCTTCGGCGACCAGGTCAGGTCCATCCCGCGTCCCCTCTCTGCACACCGCTGTTTTCCCACGACGGTAAACCCCACCGGCGGCGGGTGCCGAAGCGGGGCGAAGCGCGGGTTTGGAAACCTGCGGTGGCGGGAACAGGGATCCTCGGACGCGGACGGCGTCCCCTAGACCTGAACCGGAGAGGCCCGGCTCCTGAGGAAGGGGCCGGGTCTCTCGAAACTTCGCGCCGGCGGACCGGCGATGGCTCCCCTGCCGATATCCACCGGATGGGGGATGCGTAACGCGCCCACCCGGCAGACTCTTCAGGGAACCCCCGAGGAGGTTGGTCTATGCCGGTATGGCGCCTGCGCGATTACCACGATGAGGACCTGGACCAGGCCATCGGTGTGTGGGACCAGAGCCGGGGGCCAGGTTCGGCCGAGCCGATGTTCAGCGTGGCCGAGGTGATGGCGGCGGCCCGCGCCGGTGAACCGGCGGTGGTGGCCGAGGTGGGCGACGAGGTGGTCGGCATGGCGGTGGCCCAGACCCAGGGGGAGCGGGCCTGGATTCTGCTGCTGGCGATCGCCGCGCGGTGGCGGGACCGCGGGGTGGGCTCGGCGCTGCTGACCGACCTGGAGCGGCGGCTTCGGACCCAGGGTGTGCGCCGCATCTGCGCTGCGCTGCCCGACGGCGCCACCGGCGCTGCGGCGCTGGAGAACTCGGGATACGCCCGCCGCGACAACCTGGTGTACTACGAGTTAATCGAGCACCTGGGCCCCGATCAGGCGAACCTGCTCGACGAACTGGGCGGTCTGATGCTGCCCCCCGGGCTGTGGGGCGACCTGGCCGGGATGGAACACGAGAAGCAGATCATCGAGCGGCGCATCGTCGACCCGCTGGCCCATCCCGACGTCGCCGAGCGCTACGGGGTTCGCCCACCCAAGGCGGTGATCCTGTTCGGCCCGCCGGGAACCGGTAAGACCAGCTTCGCCAAGGCGATCGCGTCGCGGCTGGGCTGGCCTTTCGTCGAGCTGTTTCCGTCCCGGCTGGCGGCGAGCGGGACCGGCGGGCTGGCCGCCTCATTGCGCGAGGCGTTCGCCGACTTGGCCGAACTGGATGAACTGGTGTTGTTCATCGACGAGGTGGAGGAGATCGCCACGGCCCGTGCCGGTGCCTCCACCGCCGAACTGGGGGTGACCAACGAGTTGCTGAAGCTGATCCCGGCCTTCCGGCAGCATGACAGCCGGCTGTTGGTGTGCGCCACCAACGCGGTGCACTCGCTGGACTCCGCGTTCCTGCGGCCGGGCCGGTTCGACTACGTGATACCGGTCGGTCCGCCGGACCAACCCGCACGCCGGGCGGTGTGGGCCCGCTACCTGGGAACGGCCAACGCCGGAATCGATGTCGACCGGCTGGCCAGCGCCTCGGAACTGTTCACCCCGGCCGATATCGAGTTCGCGGCCCGCAAGGGGGCCCAGGCCGCTTTCGAGCGGGAGATGCGCGACGGTAGCGGCCGCCCGGCCGTCACCGAGGACTACCTGGCGGCGATCGGGGAGATCAGGCCCACGCTGACTGCGGGGATGCTGGCCGAGTTCGAACGCGGCAAGGCGGATTTCGCGCGCCTGTAGTTGCGAATCCGTTTACCTGAATGCAAACAGTGGTACAAATTGACGCATGCCTGAACCGGCTGAGCGCGGATGGACGTTCCTGACCAATCATGCGCACGTGCTGCTGTGCCTGGCCCGCGGCGAGGCGTTGACGGCGCGCGAACTGGGAATGCGGATCGGGATCACCGAGCGGGCGGTCCAGGTGATCCTTGCCGACCTCACCCGCGGCGGCTATCTGGTGAAGACCAAAGAGGGCCGGCGAAATCTCTACAAGGTCAATGCCAAAGGGCGGCTTCGGCATCCGCTGGAGGCCCATCACACCGTCGGGCAGTTGATCACCGCACTGGAGTAGCCCTGCAGTGCGGGGGCCCGGGACGGGCGCGGTAACGTCCGGGGACAGCGTTCCAGCCCAGGAGGCACCGATGCCGATCGCCCTGACCGACGACCACCGCGAACTCGGCGATGTCGCCCGTTCGTTCCTGACCGCGCAGAAGGCGCGCGGAGCGGCCCGCGACCTGCTCGACGCCGACGAGGAGACCCGGCCGCCGTTCTGGCGGGAACTGGCCGGGCTCGGCTGGCTGGGTCTGCACGTCGATGAGGCCTATGGCGGATCGGGCTTCGGACTGCCCGAACTCGTGGTGGTCATCGACGAGCTCGGCCGGGCGGTGGCACCGGGGCCGTTCGTGCCCACGGTGGGGTGTCCGCAGTGCTGGCCGCGGCGGGCACCGAGGAGCAGAAGGCCCGGTTGCTGCCCGGCCTGATCGATGGATCGCGCACCGCCGCAGTCGGTTTCGGCGG
>JBFYOR010000056.1:0-3867 GCA_041303695.1 Mycobacterium sp.
ATCCCGCAGGCAAAAGAACCGATCACCGTCGCGGTGCCCAGCAGATGACCCCAGGCGTTGGTGGCCCGCCCGCCCAGCAGCAGCACCGCCGACCCGGCCAGGGGCAGGGCGATGGTCAGCCACAGAAGTGTCGTCATATCGGCGTCCGTCTCAGTTCCGCAGCAGGTGGGACTCGTCGACGTCGGCATTGCGCCGGGTGCGGAAGATGGCGACGATGATCGCCAGGCCGACGACCACCTCGCAGGCCGCGACGACCATGGTGAAGAAGGCCACCGCCTGTCCGTCGAGATTGCCGTGCATCCGGGCGAAAGTGACGAACGCGAGGTTGCCGGCATTGAGCATCAGTTCGATGCACATGAACATGACGATCGCATTGCGCCGCACCAGCACTCCGGCGGCGCCGATGGTGAACAGCAGCGCGGACAGGTACAGGTAGTGGGCCGGGCTCACCGCGGCTCCCGCAGGGTCGCACTGACCGAGGATTCGTCGTCGGATCCGTCGGGCAACCGGGCCGGGGTGTCCACCGCGTTGCGCCGGGCGAAGACACCGGGGTTCGGCATCGGGGTGGCCCGCCCGCCGCCGTCACGGAACCGGTCGATGACCATCTCGCGCTGTGTTCTGCGCGGTTCGAACCGCTCCCGGTGGGCGAGCAGCATCGCACCCAGTGCGGCGGTGATCAGCAGCGCGCTGGTGAGTTCGAACGCCCACAGATTGCGGGTGAAGATCAGCTCGGCCAAACCCTCGACGTTGCCGCCCCGATTGGCCTCGGCCAGGCCGGTGAAGCCCGAGGTCTTCGCGGTGCCGATACCGGCGATGAGCAGGACGCCGAATCCCAGTCCGGCAAGGATCGCGGCAACCCGTTGTCCGCGAAGGGTTTCCACCAGGGACTGTGCGGAGTCCACGCCGATGAGCATCAGCACGAACAGGAACAGCATCATCACTGCTCCGGTGTAGACCACGATCTGTACGACGCCGAGGAACGGTGCCTCCAGGGTGACGTAGACGATGGCCAGCGCGATCATGGTGGTCGCCAGGGCGATCGCGGAGTAGACCGCCTTGGGCGCCGCGATCACCCCGATCGCGCCTGCCACCGAGATGGTGGCCAGCACCCAGAACGCGATCGCTTCGGCGTTCACGGCTTCACCTCCGTGACGTTGCCGAGGTAGTAGTCGTCGTCCGTCGTGCCGGGAGCCATCGGATGCGGCGGGGCCGTCATCCCGGGCTGCAGCGGCGCCAGCAGTTTGTCCTTGCCGTAGATGAGGTCGCCGCGGTTGTCGTCGGCCATCTCGTAGTCGCCCGTCATGGTCAGCGCACGGGTGGGGCAGGCCTCGATGCACAATCCGCAGCCGATGCAGCGCAGATAGTTGATCTGGTAAACCCGGCCGTAGCGTTCGCCGGGGGAGAAGCGTTCGGATTCGGTGTTGTCGGCACCCTCGACGTAGATGGCGTCGGCCGGGCACGCCCAGGCGCACAACTCGCAACCGATGCACTTCTCCAGCCCGTCGGCGTAGCGGTTGAGCTGATGGCGGCCGTGGTAGCGCGGCGCGACCGGCCCGGGCTTCTCCGGATACTGCTCGGTGATGGGCTTCTTGAACATCGTCGTGAACGTCACCTTGAAGCCGGCGATCGCGTCCAGGAACTTAGGCACGGGCGGACTCCTCGGCACTCGTCGGCAGCGGTGGAATCGGGAACGAGCCGTCCGGTGACGGGGCCGACGGCAGGGGTCGGGTCTGGACACGCCTGCGACGCAGCGCGCTCAAACCCACCAGCGCGGCCAGCAGGACCGCCGCGGCCAGCAGGTTCGGGCCGACGCCGTCGAGGCCGGCGGTGCGCAGGAGGGCCACGACGAGAATCCACCCTAGCGAGACCGGGATCAGCAGCTTCCAGCCCAGCGCCATGAACTGGTCGTAACGCAACCGGGGCAGGGTGGCGCGCAGCCACATGAACACGAAGAGGAACAGCCACACCTTGGCGATGAACCACAGCAGCGGCAGCCAGCCGGTGTTGGCGCCCTCCCAGATGCTGACCGGCCAGGGTGCCCGCCAGCCGCCGAGGAACAGCGTGGTGGCCAGCGCCGAGACGGTGGTCATGTTGACGTATTCGGCGAGGAAGAACATTGCGAACTTCAGCGACGAGTACTCGGTGTGGAAGCCGCCGACGAGTTCACCCTCGGCTTCGGGCAGGTCGAAGGGGGCGCGGTTGGTCTCGCCCACCATCGCGGTGAGGTAGACCACGAAGGAGGGCAGCAGCAGGAACACGTACCAGGTGTGGGTCTGGCCGTCGACGATGCCGGAGGTGGACATGGTTCCCGAGTAGATGAACACCGCGGCGAAGCACAGCGCCATCGCGATCTCGTAGGACACCACCTGGGCGCTGGAGCGAATAGCGCCCAGCAGCGGGTAGGTCGATCCGGAGGACCAGCCCGCCAGCACGATTCCGTACACCCCGATCGAGGTGATCGCAAGTACGTAGAGCACCGCCACGGACAGGTCGGTCAGCTGCAGCGGGGTCTGGTGGCCGAAGATCGAGACCACCGGTCCGAGCGGAATCACCGCGAAAGCCAGGATGGCGGTGACCACCGAGATCACCGGCGCCAGCAGATAAAGGGGCTTGTCGACACCGGCCGGGACCAGGCCCTCCTTGAGGGCCAACTTGACGCCGTCGGCCAGCGACTGCAGCAGCCCGAACGGGCCGACCCGGTTGGGACCGAAGCGCATCTGCATGCGGCCCAGCAGCTTTCGCTCCACCAGGATCGCCACCAGCACGGTCAGCAGCAGGAAGGCGAACACGGCCACGGCCTTGATCAGGATCAGCCACCACGGGTCCAGGCCGAACACCGTCGGGTCCGGGTAGGTCGTCGCGGCCGTCACAACAGTGCCCCGGCCTCGATGTGCACGACGGCGCCGGTGCTGACGCCCAGGGCGCGGTGCACCGCACTGCCCGGCGAGTTCAGCGGCAGCCACACCACCTGATCGGGCATCTCGGTGATCACCAGGGGCAGGCTGACCGACCCGCGGCCGGTGGACACCGTCAGCGGCTGTCCGGACGAGGCGCCGATCGCCGCGGCGGTCGCGGCGGACATCCGGGCGACCGGTGACTGGGCGGTACCGGCCAGATGGGGCTCACCGTCCTGTAACCGCCCGCAGTCCAGCAGCATCCGCCATCCGGCCAAAACTGCCTCCCCGGGCTCCAGGGCGCGGTCGCCGGGCGCCTCGACATCGGGTGCGGCCGGACGTTGCCCGCGCCAACCCCCGAGCGTGGCCATCTCGGCACGAGCCTGCTCGGGGGTGTGGAAGCCGAGGTCAACCCCGAGCGCGTCGGCCAGCGTCGTCAGCACCCGCAGATCCGAGGTGGCGTTGGAGACCAGGGCGGCGTCGAACGGGCGGACCCGGCCTTCCCAGTCGAGGAACGATCCGGACTTCTCCGTCACCGGAGCGACCGGGAACACCACGTCGGCCAGCGCGGTCACCTCGGACTGGCGCAACTCCAGGCTGACGACGAAACCGGTGGCCTCCAATGCGGCAAGCGCGGCGTGCGGGTCGGCGAGATCGCCGGCTTCGACTCCACCGACGACCAGTGCATCGAGGTCGCCGTGGGCGGCGGCTGAGAGCATCTCCGCGGTGTCACGGCCGGGTTGGTCAGGCAGCTGAGACAGCCCCCAGGCGGTGCAGAGCTGTTGGCGGGCAACCGGATCGGCGACCGGCCGGCCACCGGCCAGCAGGGTCGGCAGGCAGCCGGTGTCCAACGCACCGCGTTCCCCGGCACGACGCGGGATCCAGGCCAGCCGGGCGCCGGTCTGCGCGGCCACCCGGGCGGCCGCCGACAGTGCACCGGGGCTGGTGGCCAGCCGCTCGCCGAGGAGAATGA
>JBFYOR010000057.1:0-7817 GCA_041303695.1 Mycobacterium sp.
GACCATGACGCCATCACCGCCTCGATTCATGAGGTGGTGGCCGAGGTGCAGACCTACGTGCCGGGCTACCGGTTGCTCAACGAACCGCAGTTCGACGAGCCGTCGGTGGTCAACGGCGGCCAGCATGTGGTGACGACATTCATCGAAGTCGAGGGCGCGGGTGACTACCTGCCGCCGTATGCGGGAAACCTGGACATCATGACCGCCGCGGCGACCAAGGTCGGCGAGGAGATCGCCAAACAATCAGCCGGAGGCACACCATGAGTGACCACATCTGGGACGTTCGGATCACCGACACCTCGCTGCGCGACGGCTCGCACCACAAACGTCACCAGTTCACCGTCGACGAGGTCCGGGCGATCGTCGCGGCCCTGGACGCAGCCGGGGTACCGGTCATCGAGGTGACCCACGGTGACGGATTGGGCGGATCCAGCTTCAACTACGGCTTTTCCAAAGTGCCCGAGCAGGAACTGATCAAGGCGGCCGCCGAGACCGCCAACGAGGCCAGGATCGCCTTCCTGATGCTGCCCGGCGTGGGCACCAAGGAGGATATCCGGGCGGCCCAGGACAACGGCGGGTCGATCTGCCGGATCGCCACCCACTGCACCGAGGCCGATGTCTCCATCCAGCATTTCGGCCTTGCCCGCGAACTCGGACTGGAGACGGTCGGGTTCCTGATGATGTCCCACACGCTGCCGCCGGAGAAACTGGCAGTTCAGGCCCGGATCATGGCCGACGCGGGGTGTCAGTGCGTCTACGTCGTCGACTCGGCCGGTGCGCTGGTCCTCGGCGACGTCGCGGACCGGGTGTCGGCACTGGTAGCCGAACTCGGCGATGACGCCCAGGTTGGTTTCCACGGCCATGAGAACCTCGGTCTGGGGGTCGCGAACTCGGTGGAGGCGGTACGCGCCGGGGCCAAGCAGATCGACGGCAGTGTGCGGCGGTTCGGGGCCGGGGCGGGCAACGCACCGGTGGAGGCGCTGATCGGGGTGTTCGACAAGATCGGCGTGAAGACCGGAATCGACTTCTTCGATATCGCCGATGCCGCCGAGGATGTGGTGTCCAAGGCGATGCCGGCCGAATGCCTGCTGGACCGCAACGCCCTGATCATGGGCTACTCCGGGGTGTACTCCAGCTTCCTCAAACATGCCGTGCGCCAGAGTGAGCGCTACGGGGTGCCGGCCCACCAACTGCTGCACCGTGCCGGGCAGCGCAAGCTGATCGGCGGCCAGGAGGATCAGTTGATCGATATCGCCCTTGAGATCCAGCGGGAGCAGGAGCAAGCCGCAGACCGTCGGCAATGACCCCGCGCGAGCGCGCGCAGGCGATTCTCGAACAACTCGCCGGGCCGGCCGCGGTGCTGCGGGACGACCAGTGGACCGCTATCGAGGCGCTGGTCGTGCAGCGCCGCCGGGCACTGGTCGTGCAGCGGACTGGATGGGGCAAGTCGGCGGTCTACTTCATCGCCGCCAAACTGCTGCGTGAGCAGGGCCGCGGCGCCACCGTGATCGTGTCCCCACTGCTGGCGTTGATGCGAAACCAGGTCGCGGCCGCGCAGCGGGCCGGGGTGCACGCGGCCACCATCAACTCGGGCAACGTCACCGAATGGGACGATATCCACCACCGGATCTCGGCCGGGGAACTCGATGTGCTGCTGGTCAGCCCGGAGCGGTTGAACAATCCGGAGTTTCGCGACAGCGTGCTGCCCGCACTGGCCGCCGACGCCGGGCTGGTGGTGGTCGACGAGGCCCACTGCGTCTCGGACTGGGGTCACGACTTCCGGCCCGACTACCGGCGCATCCGAACGTTGGTCGCCGAGTTGGGCGCGGATGTCCCGGTTCTGGCCACCACCGCGACGGCGAACGACCGCGTGGTCGACGACGTCGCCGCACAACTTGGCGTCGGCGCAGCCGACCGGACTCACCTGAGCGGGGGAGCCGACACCCTGGTGCTGCGCGGCGGCCTGGACCGGGAGTCCCTGCGGCTGTCGGTGGTGCAGATACCGTCCGCCGCGCAACGCGTCGCCTGGATCGCCGGACATCTGGATTCGTTGCAGGGCTCGGGAATCATCTACACCCTGACCGTCGCCGGGGCCCGTGACCTCGCCACGCTGCTGCGCGATATGGGCCACCACGTCGCCGCCTACACCGGCGCCACCGATCCGGCCGAACGTGAGCAACTGGAATCCGACCTGCTTGCCAATCGGGTTAAAGCCTTGGTCGCGACATCCGCCCTCGGGATGGGATTCGACAAACCCGACCTCGGGTTCGTGATCCATCTCGGCGCCCCATCCTCGCCGATCTCCTACTACCAGCAGGTGGGTCGCGCGGGCCGCAGCACGGCCAGCGCCGAGGTGATCCTGCTGCCCAGCCGCGAGGACTCCGACATCTGGCGCTACTTCGCGTCGGTGGCGTTCCCCTCGGAAGCCATGGTGCGGACAGTGATCGGCGTCCTGCACCCCGACCGGCCGCAATCGACCGCAGCATTGGAACCGCTGGTCGACCTGGGCCGGTCCCGGCTGGAGATGGTGCTCAAGGTGCTTGACGTCGACGGTGCGGTCAGGCGCGTCAAAGGGGGATGGATCGGCACTGGTGGCCACTGGGACTACGACGAGCCGCGTTATCGCAAACTCGATGAGGCCCGCCGCCGTGAGCAGCAGGCGATGCTCGACTACCAGATCACCGGCGACTGCCGGATGACCTTCCTGCGCAAGCAGTTGGATGACCCCGACCTCACCGACGGTATGCGCTGCGGCCGTTGCGACAACTGCTCCGGTGACGACTACTCCGCGCACGTCGAATCCGCCGCAATCGAGGCCGCCGAGGAGCGACTGCAGCGCCCGGGGGTCGAACTGACCCCGCGCCGGCAATGGCCCACCGGGATGGCCAAGCTCGGTATCGACCTGAGCGGCCGGATCAGCGACGGGCCGGCCGCCGGCCGCACCATCGGCAGGCTCACCGACCTGGGTTGGGGATCGCGGCTTCGACGGTTGCTGGACTCCCCGGACGCACCGGTGCCTGCCGACGTGCTCAAGGCCGCTGTCGAGGTGCTGGCCTGCTGGCAGTGGGAGACGCGGCCGGTTGCGGTGATGGGTCTGGACTCGAGTGCTCACCCGTTGCTCATCGGCTCACTGGTGGACGGCCTCAGCGAGCTGGGACGGCTGACGAACCTGGGCACGCTGCGCTACCGCGCGGATCGCCGGCCGGTGACAGCGGCGAACTCCGCCTATCGCGTTGCCGCGCTGAATGATTGCTGGGCCGCACCGGACCTCGAGGACGTGCACGGCCCGGTGCTGCTGATCGACGATATGACCGACACCGGATGGACCCTGACGATGGCGGCCAGGATGCTGCGGCGGGCCGGGGCGGACGAGGTGCTGCCGTTCGCGCTGGCCAGCGTCAACTGACCGGCGCATGGCCTGGTTGACTCCGGACTAGAACACGTTCTAGATTTGCCCCAGGATGGCGTCCCGTGCGCCTCCGGTATCGAAACGCGGAGGCTCTTCGACGATGTATGCACAGCCCCTGCTGGACGCCATCGCAGAGGCCGAGAGACTGGTCCGCGAGGCACCTCACATCGAATCCGAGGCCGACCTGGTCGAAGGGTTGCAGTACCTCGCCGGCGGTATCGCGGCCTGTACGCATCTGGCGTTCGACTACGACCGCGACCACCCGTTTCTGCAGTCCGGGACCGGGCCGTTCACCAAGATGGGCCTCGATAATCCGGACACCCTGTATTTCGGAACCCGGGTGCACGCCGGCCACTCCTACGTCGTCACCGGAACCCGGGGAACCACGACCGACCTCAGTTTCCAGTTGCTCGGCGGGGAGTACACCGACGCGAATGTGCCGGACAGCGAGACCGCCTTCGATGATCGCAAGCTCGACGTCGCCGCCGACGGCAGCTACGAATGGCGCTTCACCCCGACCGTCAACGCCCAGTTGGTGATCCGGGAGGTCTACAACGACTGGTCCGCACAGCGCGGCTGCGTCGCCATCGCCCGGACCGACACGGCGGGCACCGCGCCGCCTCCGCTGAGTATGGACCTCATCGAAAAGCGTTGGGCCACAGCCGGTAAACAGCTCGTCCAGCGGATCAAGACCTGGCTGCAGTTCCCGCAGTGGTTCTATACGAACCTGCCGGTCAACACCATGGTTGCCCCCCGGCTTACCCCGGGCGGCCTGGCGACCCAGTTCTCCTCGGCGGGACACTTCGAACTCGCGTCCGACCAGGCACTGGTGATCACTCTGCCGGTCACCGACGCACCGTATTTGGGATTCCAACTCGGCAGTCTCTGGTACATCTCGCTGGACTACATCAACCACCAGACATCGCTCAACGGCACTCAGGCCCAGGCCGATCCGGACGGCATGATCCGCATCGTGGTCGCCGACCGTAACCCCGGAGTGACGAACTGGGTGGAGACACTCGGCCACCGAAAAGGATTCCTGCAGTTCCGCTGGCAACGGGTGTCGCGGGAACTCACCGCGGCCGATGGGCCGAGGGTCGACCTCGTCGACATCGACGCGGTACCGCAACACCTGCCGTACTACGAGGACAACAAGATCTCCGCAGAAGACTGGCAAGCTCGGATAGCGCTGCGGCAACGACAGATTCAGAACAGGATGGTGGGATAACCGATGGCCGGCATGCTGGAGAACAAAGTCGTGGTGATCAGCGGCGTCGGACCGGCGCTCGGGACCACGCTGGCGCGACGGTGTGCCGAGGCGGGGGCGGACCTGGTGCTCGCGGCCCGCACCGCTGAGCGCCTCGAGGAGGTTGCCGGAATGGTCACCGCGCTGGGCCGCCGGGCGTTGTCGGTCACCACCGACATCACCGACGACGAGCAGGTCGACACGCTGGTTGCCCGCAGCGTCGAGGAATACGGCCGGGTCGACGTCCTGATCAACAACGCCTTCCGGGTGCCTTCGATGAAGCCGTTGGCGGACACCGGGTTCCAGCACATCCGGGATGCCATCGAACTGACCGTTCTCGGCGCGTTGCGGCTCATCCAGGGATTCACGCCGGCATTGGCCGAATCCAGCGGGTCGGTGGTGAACGTGAACTCGATGGTGATCCGGCACTCGCAGCCCAAGTACGGCGCCTACAAGATGGCCAAGGCCGCCCTGCTGGCGATGTCGCAGTCGTTGGCAAGCGAACTGGGCGATCAGGGCATCCGGGTCAACTCCGTCGCGCCCGGGTACATCTGGGGTGACACCCTCAAGAGCTACTTCACCCACCAGGCCGGCAAGTACGGCACCACCGTCGAGCAGATCTACGCCGCCACCGCGGCCCAGTCCGATCTCAAGCGGCTGCCCACCGAAGAAGAGGTGGCCTCGGCCATCCTGTTCATGGCCAGCGACCTGTCCAGTGGTATCACCGGGGCGACGCTTGACGTGAACTGCGGGGAGTACAAGGCGTGACGGCACGCACCGACGTCGGCACCGTCGAGGACCTGAAGGCCTCTGCGGTCAGGGCCGTCGGCCTGGATGACTTCGGCACCGACGAGGACAACTACGCCGAGGCGCTCTCGGTGCTGCTCGACTCCTACCGCCGAGACGCTGGTTTCACCGAACTGGGAAGCAAGATGTCCCGGTTCTTCCTGCGGAATGCACTGGTGGCCCGACTGCTCAGCGAGGCTTCCTGGAAGCAGTATCCGCAGCATGCCGAGGTCGGGATCACCGCGCCGATCTTCGTCACCGGTCTGCCGCGGACCGGCACCACGGTGTTGCACCGGCTGCTGTGCGGCGATCCGCGCCATCAGGGGTTGGAACTGTGGCTCGCGGAGTTCCCGCAGCCCCGTCCGCCGCGCGAAACCTGGCCGCAGAACCCGGTGTTCGTCGAACTGCAGTCCCGGTTCGCCAAGGCCCATGATGAGAACCCGGATTACACCGGTCTGCATTACATGACCGCCGACGAGGTGGAGGAGTGCTGGCAGCTGCTGCGGCAGTCGGTGCATTCGGTGTCCTACGAGACGTTGGCGCACGTTCCGACCTATGCGCAGTGGCTGGCCCAACAGGACTGGACAGCGCCGTACCTGCGGCATCGCAAGAACCTCCAGCTCATCGGCCTCAATGACATCGAGAAGCGTTGGGTGCTCAAGAATCCCAGTCACCTGTTCGCCCTCGACGCACTGCTGGCGACGTATCCGGACGCCCTGGTGGTCCAATGTCACCGGCCGGCCGAGACCATCATGGCCTCGATGTGTTCGCTGTCCCAGCACACCACCGCGGGGTGGTCGGACAGCTTCGTCGGCGCCACGATCGGTGCCGACTCGTTGGAAACCTGGTCTCGCGGCCTGGAGAGGTTCAACACGGTTCGGGCACAGCACAATCCGGCGCAGTTCTGCGATGTCGACTACTTCGACCTCATCGCGGACCCCGTCAGTACCGTCGAGAACATCTACGCGCATTTCGGCATGGACATGACCGAGCAGGCGATCACCGCGATCCGGCGGACCGACGAGGAGAGCAAGCAGGGCCCGCGGGCGCCCAAGCACACCTATTCCCTGGCGGACTACGGGCTCACCGAGGATCAGGTCAAGGACCGCTTCCGCGGGCTGTAGCCACTCGCCCCCCTGCGCGAGCAGACACAAAGTGCTCGCGACACGCGGTAATCGGGAGCATTTTGTGTCTGCTCGCGGGAGGAAGCGCGGGAGGAAGCGGGAGGCTCAGCCGTCGCCGGGTGCGGGGGCGCTGGAGTACTCCTCGAGGCAGCCCTCCGTGATCGCGTGGGAAATGCTGTCGGTCAGCTTCGGGCAGGCCCGGGTCCGGGCACTGTTGCCCCCTCCGGCGCGAACCTCGGCAAAGACCGCACACCGCTTTTGGGCCTCGCTGCTCCATTGCACCGCGGTGTGCGGGGCGCCGAGTTTCTTGACCTTCACCGAGGCGTGGCAGAACCGGCAGTCGACATCGGCCAATCCGGAGGTGAGATAGCGCTCACGGTCCTTTCGGGTGGCCTCGTGGAGGGCGGCGGCCCGTTGCGGATCGTTGGCGAAATCCGGCGCCTTGGCCCACGTCAGGACGTCGTCGTCATCCCCGGGATGGTGCTCGTCATCGTGGCCGGTGTGCAGGAGCAGCATCGACCGGGTGATCTCCTCGACGTCGGGTTGCTCTGAGGTCATGATGCCGGCTGGCCGGCCTCGGCAGCCCGGGTGGCCTGGCGGCGCAGATTCTCCTCGACCTCGACATGCCACTTCTCGTTGGCCTTGGTGGTGTCCACCTCGAGTTCGAATCGGTCGGTCATGTCCGGGCTGATATCGGCGGCGTCGACGTAGAACTGCTGGTACCAGCGGCGCATCTGGTAGACCGCGCCGTCCTCCTCGACCAGGAGGGGGTTCTCGATGCGGGTCTTGTGCTTCCAGATCTCGACATCTTGGAGGAAGCCCTTGCTCACCCCGTCGATGAATGCCGACGAGATCCGCTCGGTCGTCTTATCGTCGAGGCCCTTGGGCTTCTCGATGATGACGCCCCACTGCAGCACGAACGAGTCCTGGTCGACCGGGTAGTGGCAGTTGATCAGAATCGACTCGGCCTTGTAGTCGCCATAGGTGTTGTGCAGCCAGTTGATCATGAACGACGGGCCGAAGTAGCTGGCCTCGGAATCCAGATGCGATTCGCCGTAGGCGGTACCCATACCGCCGACGTCGGGGCGGCCGACGTTGTGCAGGTACTGGGTGGCGACGTGGCCCTCGAAGACGTTCTTGAAGTAGGTCGGCAGGCCGAAGTGGATGTAGTAGAAGTGCGCCATATCGGTGACGTTGTCGACGATCTCGCGACAGTTGGAACCTTCGATGAGCATCGTGTTCCAGTTCCAGT
>JBFYOR010000058.1:0-16053 GCA_041303695.1 Mycobacterium sp.
GCCCGGACAACACGGATTCCCCGGACTGATCGACGCGCTGAGCCGCTTTCCCAAGCCCCTCATCTGCGCGATCAACGGAGTCGGCGTGGGCCTTGGTGCCACCATCCTGGGCTACGCCGACCTGGCTTTCATGGCCAGCACGGCGCGACTCAAGTGCCCATTCACCAGCCTGGGCGTGGCCCCGGAAGCGGCGTCGTCGTATCTGCTGCCGCAACTCATGGGCCGGCAGAACGCGGCCTGGCTGCTGATGTCCTCGGAGTGGGTCGACGCCGCAGAGGCGCTGCAGATGGGCCTGGTGTGGAAGGTGTGCGAGCCCGACGAACTTGAGGCCGAAGTTCGGCGGCATGCGGAAATCCTTGCTGCCAAACCGATCTCGAGCCTGGTTGCCGTCAAGCAGAGCATTGCCGAACCGACCCGCGCCGGGATCGCGACCGCACGGGCGCTGGAGGACGGCTACTTTGCCGAGATGATGGGTGCCCAGGCGAACGCCGACGCGCTCGCGGAGTTCAACCGGCCTGGCTGAGGGCGTAGCCGGCCGACTGCTCGGCCTGTGCGGCGTCGACGATCACCTTGACATTGCGCAGACACCGGCCGCAGTCCAGGCCTGCGCCACAGGCGAGGGCAACCTGCTTGGGCGTCGACGCGCCGCGGGCGATCGCATCGCTGATCATCGTGCAGGTGGCGCCGGCGCACAGGCACACGTACATCCAGAGCCCTTCCGATCGTCAGCGATTGTAGGTCAGACTAACCTTACTAAGGCTACCCTACAAACTGTCTCCGGCGCTGGCCGACGGCACCCTACACTTGGATCACGGCACTACAGACAAGGAGCGGACATGCAGGGCGACCCCGATGTTCTGCGACTGCTCAACGAGCAGTTGACCAGCGAACTGACCGCCATCAACCAGTACTTCCTGCACTCCAAGATGCAGGAGAGTTGGGGCTTCACCGAACTCGCCAAGCACACCCGGGCCGAATCGTTCGAGGAAATGGTTCACGCCGAGAAGATCACCGACCGGATCCTGCTTCTCGACGGCCTGCCCAATTATCAGCGGATCGGATCGCTGCGGATCGGTCAGACCCTGCGGGAGCAGTTCGAGAGCGATCTGGCCATCGAGCACGAGGTGGTCGCCCGTCTGAGGCCCGGTATCGCCATGTGCCGGGACAAGCACGACTCCACCACGGCCATCCTGTTCGAGGAGATCCTCGCGGACGAGGAGCAGCACATCGACTACCTGGAAACCCAGCTTCAACTGATGGACAAGCTCGGCGAGGAGTTGTACTGCGCGCAGTGCGTGTCCCGCCCGCCGAGCTGAGCCACTGCACGGCCGCGGCCACTACCATCGGCCCATGAGCCGAATCGGGGATTTCGCCGACGATGACGTTGCCGGGTGGATCGCGCTGTCGCCCGATATCGGGACGGCCATGGCGGCGTTCAGCGGTGCGGTCTACAACCGCAACCGGCTGCCCATGCGGGTCCGGGAGATCGCCCGAATCGTGATGGCCCACGCTAATGAGTGCGTGGTGTGCATCAACACCAGGGATGCCGACGGCCCGGCGGCCGGTGTCGACGAAGACCTCTACGAGCATGCGGCGCAGTGGCGCAGCTGGCCGGGTTACTCCGACCAGGAACGTCTGGCTGCGGAGTTCGCGCACCGGTTCGCCACCGAGCACACCGCACTTCGTGATGACGACGAGTTCTGGCAACGCGCCCGGGAGCACTTTTCCGACGAATTGCTCGCCGACCTGGCCTTGTCCTGCGCGATGTGGCTGGGCATGGGACGGATGCTTCGCACCCTGGACATGGGCCAGGCGTGCAGGATCACCCTGCCGAGCCGGGGATGAACACGCCGCCGGCGGAGTCCGGCCCTGGGATCGTCGTCGGCACGATCGTCAATCCGGCCGGGCTCACGCTGGCGAAGGTGGTGGGAGGCGATTCCGCAGGCCGGTTTGCTGATCCGGGGCTCGGCGCCAGCCCGACCTGGCACGGCTTCGCCATCGACCGCGCCGGTATCGCGTTCACCGATGCGATCAGTGTGGTGGGCGACGAACGGTTGCGTATCGACCGGCACGCGATGCGGGTCATCGAGGACGGCCTCGCCTGGGCGCCGGCATCGTTCTTCGATCAGGACGGTAACCCGGTCCCCGCGTGCACCCGCGGAACGCTGGGCCGCATCGAGTCCCGCCTCGAGCAGGCCGGTTTGCGGGCACTGGTCGGCCACGAGATCGAATTCCTGCTGGTCGACCCGGCCGGTAACCGGCTCCCGGGCGAGTTGTGGGCCCAGTACGGGCTGGCCGGGGTGCTCGAGTACGAGGGCTTCGTCCGGGATGCGGTGGCGGCGCTGTCCGCGGCCGGGGTAGCGGTCGAGCAGTTCCACCCAGAGTACGGCGTCAACCAGTTCGAGATGTCGCTGGCGCCGGCGCCGCCTGTCGAGGCCGCGGATCAGGTGGTGCTGGCCCGGATCGTGATCGGCCGGGTGGCGCGCAGGCACGGGATGCGGGTGAGTCTTTCCCCGGTGCCGTTCGCCGGTAGCGTCGGTTCGGGAGCTCATCAACACTTTTCATTGCTGAGACAGCACACCCCGCTGTTCTCCGGCGGACACGGCCCGCACGGAATCACCGCCGAGGGTGAGGCGGCGATCGGCGGGGTCATCTCGGGTCTGGTCGACGCACAGCTGATCTTCTCCGGCTCGATCGTGTCCGGGTTGCGGATGCGGCCGGGCAACTGGGCCGGCGCCTACGCCTGCTGGGGTACCGAGAATCGGGAGGCCGCGGTGCGGTTCCTGCCCCGGACCCACGGGAACCCGCACGGCGCCAATGTCGAGGTCAAGGTCGTGGACCCATCCGCCAACCCATATCTGGCAAGTGCCGCCGTCCTGGGTCTGGCCCTGGACGGTATCGAACGCGGCGCCATCCTGCCGCCGGAGATCACCGTTGACCCGGATGCCCTGTCACAGGCCGAACGGGATGACGCCGGAGTTGTGCAGCTGTCCCACGATCAGGCCGATGCCGTTGCCGCACTTGATGGTTCACACCGGCTCCGGGGGATTCTCGGCGATCCGGTCATCGATGCACTGGTGGCGGTGCGGCGCTACGAGCAGCAGCACTACGGCGGACTGTCGGCCGCGGACGCGGCCGACAAGTTCCGGATGGCCTGGAGCCTGTGACGGCCCGTTCGGCACTCGATGAGCAGATCGGCGCGATCAGGCTCATCGACAATCACGTCCACGGATTCTGGCTCTCCGGCACTGACCGGTCGCGCTTCGAGAACGGCCTCAACGAGGCCAACACCGAACCACTGGCCGATTTCGACTCCGGTTTCGACACCCAAATCGGCTTCGCCGTACGGGCCCACTGTGCCCCACTGCTGGGACTGCCCGCGCACGCCGACGCCCCGGCCTACTGGGAACGGCGCAGCGCTCTCAGCGAGACCGAGTTGGCCCGGATCTTCCTGCCCGCCGCCGGTGTCAGCGATTGGCTGGTGGACACCGGACTGCCGGATGTCGCCGGTCCGGCCGATATCTCGGAGGTTTCCGGTGGCGGTGCCCATGAGATCGTCCGGCTCGAGCAGGTCGCCGAGCAGGCGGCCGCCGCACCCGGTGACTACGCCGACAATTTCCGGGAGATCCTCTGGCGCAGAGCCGATTGCGCCGTCGCGACGAAATCGGTGCTGGCCTACCGGGGCGGGTTCGACGGCGATCTGTCCGCCCCGACGCAGCGACAGGTCGACACCGCGGCGCAACGATGGCGGGACGGCGGCGCGACGCGGCTGACCGACAGGGTGCTGTTGCGGTTCGGAATTCACCAGGCCCTGCGACTGGGAAAGCCGCTGCAGTTCCATGTCGGCCTCGGCGACCGGGATTGCGACCTGCACCGCACCAACCCGATGTATCTGCTGGACTTGCTGCGGGTATCCGGGCCGACCCCGATCGTGCTGTTGCACTGCTATCCCTACGAGCGGGAAGCCGGATATCTGGCCCAGGCCTTCAACCACGTCCACCTGGACATCGGATTGACTGTGAATCACCTCGGCGCCCGGGCTGCGGCGTTCCTCGGACGCTGCCTGGAACTCGCACCGTTGCGCAAGATCCTGTATTCCTCGGACGCCTTCGGGCCGGCTGAGTTGCACTACCTGGGTTCACGACTGTGGCGCGACGGAATCGCCGAGGTCCTCAGCGGTTTCGTGGACCGCTCGCAGTGGTCGGTGGCGGACGCGCTGCGGGTCGCCAGGCTGATCGGTCGCGACAACGCGACCAGGCTCTACCGGCTCCGGGCGTGAAACCTCAGACCAGCCCGGTGGCGTCGAACACCCAGGACATGTCGCCTTGTGACAGTTGCTCCATCCAGTCCGCGGGTGCGTGGTTGAGCAGGCCGGCGAAGTCCCAGTAGTCCTTCCACACGGTGATGGCGCCGTCGACCACCTTGTGCACCGTCACGAACTGCAGCACCGCGCTCTCGCCAGTCGCCCAGTCCCAGGTCTCGGAGTGCTCGTACATGACGTCGGTGCCATTGCTGACCAGCAGTCCGTCGTGGTTGCGGTAACCGGCCAGCGACTCAAGGCCCAGTTTCAACCGCTTGACGATGTCGTCAGGACCGCGCGCGGCGGCCACCGGGCCGACCGGCATGTCGACGTAGATGCAGTCCTCGGCGAGGAACGTCTTCACTACCTCCCAGTCGCGGTCGGACAGCGCCTTCCACATACCCAGGACGGTGGACTCGACATCAGCGGGCATAAGCGGGAACCTCCGCACGCTGTCCGGCGCGCAGGAAGCTGCCGGTCTTCTCGACGCCGAGCAGGTCGGTGGGGCAGCCGCGGCGCACCACCGCACGGCCGCCGATCAACACCAGGTCGACGGCATCGTCGTTGCGGTTCACCATCCGCGGCAGGTTGGCGTACTGCGGGACCGGGGATTCCGCGTAGTCCTCGAGGTGGGCGTCGAGGCGTCGCGGATCAACCACGACCAGATCGGCACGGTCACCGATGCGCAGGTGTCCGGCGTCGATGTCGTACCAGTCGGCCAGTTCGCCGGTGAGCCGGTGCACGGCCCGTTCGACGCTCATGAACGGCTCACCCTGCAATTCGGCGTCGCGGACATGGCGCAGCAGGCGCAGGCCGAAGTTGTAGAACGCCATGTTGCGCAGGTGCGCGCCGGCATCGGAGAACCCCATCTGGATGCCATCGTCACGAGCCAGCTTCTTGAGTACCTCGGGACGGTGGTTGGAGATGGTGGTGCGCCACCGTAGTTTTCGGCCGTGCTCGACGACAAGATCGAGGAAGGCATCCACCGGATGCAGGCCGCCACGTTCGATGCCGACCTGTCCGAAGGACTTGCCGATGACCGACTCATCCGGGCACTCGACGATCTCGGCGTCGAAGAAGTCGCGGTGCCAGACCCGCATTCCGAACTTGGCGTCGTAGTCCTGGCGGAACCGCCGGCGGTAGCCCTCGTCCTGCAGCAGGGCGTCTCGTTCGACCTCGTCGCGCAGATGCAATGCCGCCGCCCCGGAGCCGAACTCCTCGAAGACGACAAGGTCGATGCCGTCGGCGTAGACCTCGAACGGCACCGGCAGATGCTGCCAGCGGAAGTCGCCGCCGAACCGGTTCACCAGCCGCGCGAGCGGTCCGAGCAGGGCAATGGCGAACGGATTGGACTTGACGTCGGCAGCCGACAGCAGACTGGTCTTGAGCCTGCCGCGCAGCACCGGCAGCGACTGCGCCAGCTCGGAGAGCAGACTGAGCGGATTGCCGATATCCGGACCCGATTGCAGCACCCGGCCCCGGCGACGGAGTGCAGCCTTGAGTCGCCGCAGTTCCCGGGGCTTGGCGTAGGTCGAGGGCAGGGTGCGCGAGCGGCAGGTGTCACCGTCGATCTTGTCGAAGAGCAACTGCTGCGAGGACATGCCGAGGAATCCGGCGTCGAGTGCCTCGGCCAGCATCCGCTCCATCTGAGCCTGCTCACCGGGGGTGGGCCGCATTTCCGTTCGGGTTGCCCGGTCCAATCCCATTGTGGCGGTGCGCATATCGGAGTGACCGATGAAGGCGGCGATATTGGGTCCGAGCGGTCGCGCTTCCAGCGCCTCGACATACTGCTGGGCACTGCTCCAGGTCTTCGATGCGTCGACGGCGTCGATGACGTGCTCGCGGGGGATGGCCTCAACCCGGCCGAACAGGTCGCCGGCATCCACGCCGCCGACGTGCACGGTGGACAACGAGCAGGAGCCGATCAGCACCGTGGTCACACCGTGCCGGACCGACTCCGGCAGACCCGGGCCGTCCAGCACCTCGATGTCGTAGTGGGTGTGGATGTCGACGAACCCCGGCAGCACCCATTTCCCGTCGGCGTCGACGACGTCGGCGCAACCGCTGTCGTCGAGGTCGTGCGGGGTCACCGCGGCGATATGGCCGTCCCGGACCCCGATATTCCGGACCGCCGATGGTGCGCCGGTCCCGTCGAACCAGCGCGCGTTGCGGATGATCGTGTCGTAGCTCACAGTCCCATCATGCCTGGCGACCGGACACAAGTGCGCCGGCGTCGGCAAATGTCATCAGGTGGTCCGATCCGGCGGGTCCCCGTACCCGGTCTGCTGTCTCGGCGCTAGCCGGCGATCCGTGCGGGCGAGCCCAGTCGCACCGGGAGTTGCGCCCAGCCGCGCAGCACCCGGGTGCCGCGGCGCGAACCCGCCCCGGCCGCTTGCGCATCGGGAAAATGGGTGAAGAAGCGCCGCAGCCCGGCCTCGCCCTCGGCGCGGGCCAGCGCGGCGCCCAGGCAGAAGTGCCGGCCGCCGGAGAAGGCAAGGTGCCGGCCGGCGTTGGGTCGTCGGACGTCGAAGCGGTGTGGGTCGTCGAACACCGCGGGGTCCCGGTTGGCCGCCGCGAGGTAGATCACCACCATCTCGCCCTTGCCGATCTCGGTCCCGGCGACCGTGGTGTCGTTTCGCGCCACCCGGGCGGTCAGCTGAACGGGGGAGTCGAACCGCAGAATCTCCTCGACGGCGTTCGGCCACAGTGCGGGGTCGGCCGTCAGCGCCGCCAGCTGGTCGGGGTGGTCGAGCAGCAGCGTGATGCCGTTGCCCAGCAGGTTGACGGTGGTTTCGAAACCTGCGGCGAGCACCAGGCCGGCGATGGCCCGCAACTCGGTGTCGCTGAGCCGGACACCATCCTGGGACGCCTCGATCAGTTGGCTCATCAGGTCGTCGCCCGGGTGGTCACGCAGCTGTTGCAGATGGCTGCCCAACCAGTCGCTGAAACCCGTCAGGCCCTGCTGTACCCGCCGATACTCCGGCCAGGTCAGGCCGAAATCCAAACTGGGAGCGGCGAGTTCGCCGAACTCAAGGATTCGCGGCCGGTCGGAGTCCGGTACGCCGAGAATCTCACTGATGATCGTGACCGGCAGTTGCGCGCAGTACCCCTCGACGATGTCGACGACACCCGGGTCGTCGGACAACCCGCCCAGCAGAGTGGCCGCGGTATCCTCGACCAGGTCGCGCAGGGAGTCGACCCGCCGGCTGGTGAACACCGAGGACACCGTCTTGCGGTAGCGGGTGTGCTCGGGCGGTTCAACCGCCAGCAACGACGGCGGCAGCAGCGGGTGCAGTGCCTCGGTCCGGGTGCGCCGTTCCAGCCTGCGCAGCGGGCCCGGAAGGCTGGCGCCCATCGAGATCACCCGGAAATCGTCGGAGCGCAGGAGTTCATGCGCGACCGCATGGTCGACGGTCAGGTAGCTGACCCGGGCGCGCACCACCGGACCCTGCCGACGCAGCTCGTCGTAGAACGGCATCGGGTCGGCGCGCAGTGCGGTGTCGGTCATCAGGCGGGCCTGCGGATCCCCGCGGCGGGCCGACACCCGAGCGGCCGTGCGGACCACACCATGCATGGCCAGCCAGTGCAGCCGGTCCCTGATCGCTGTCATGAGAGTCCTAGGCCGGTGGGGTCCAGCTGACCGGCATCCGCTTGATGCCGTGGATGAACGATGACAGCAGCATCGCCGGTTCCTCGGTCACGGTGATATCCGGGATCCGGTTGCGCAGTTCCTCGAAGACCACCGCGATCTCGCGGCGGGCCAGATTCGCGCCCAGGCAGAAGTGCGTTCCTCCGCCACCGAACCCGAGGTGCGGGTTGGGGGCGCGGGTCACGTCAAACAGCCACGGATTGTCGAACTTGCTCTCATCACGGTTGGCCGAGGCGTACCACATGGTCACCTTGTCGCCCTTCGCGATTCGCACACCACTGAGCTCGACGTCACGGGTGGCGGTTCGGCGCATATAGACCACCGGAGAGGCCCAGCGCACAATCTCCTCCACTGCGCTCTGGGCATGGGCGTCGAAATCGTTCCACCAGATCTCCCGCTGCTCCGGATATCGGGTGAGCGCCAGCACGCCGTGGCTGATGGCGTTGCGGGTGGTCTCGTTGCCGGCGATGGCCAGCAGGATGAAAAACGATGCGATCTCCGCCGACGTCAGGCTTTCGCCGTCGACCTCGGCGGCCACCAGAGCGGTGGTCAGATCGTCGCGGGGGTTGGCCCGGCGGTCCTCGGCCAGTGCGGTGGCGTAGGCGCCGATGTCGATGGCGACCTTCATGAACTCTTCGAAGTCGGTGGTCAGGTCCGGGTCGCCGAAGCCGAGAATGATGTTGGTCCAGTGGAAGATCTGCTGGTGGTCGGCCTCCGGGATGCCCATCATGTCGCAGATGACCTGCAGTGGCAGTGGTCCGGACAGCTCCGTGACCAGTTCGCCGCGGCCGTCCGGATGGTTGGCGATCATGTCGGTGACCAGCCGCCGGGCCCGGTCTCGGACGGACTCCTCGGTGCGGGCGACCACCCTGGGGGTGAAGGCGCTGCGGACGATGCCGCGCAGCCGGGCGTGCCGCGGGTCATCCAGGGAGATCATCGAGCCGAAGTACTCGGCCACCTCGGGTGCCTGGTCGGCGATGGTGATATTCGGATACGAGCTGAAGATCTCGGGGTGGCGGCTGGCGTAGTGCACATCGTCGAATTTCATCAGCGCCCAGTGGCCCGGACCCGTTTCGAACCCCTCGAACACGATCTCGGTGACGAACCGGACCGGGTCCTCGCGGCGCAGGGTGGCGAACGCTCCGTCGCGGTAGGAGTCGTCCCGGACCCAGAAGTCCTGGGTACCCATATCGATGTCCGCGAGCGGGATGTGTGGGGGCGGCTGGCCGTTGACATGTGTCGAGATACCCATGGCTCCACACTAGAGCCAGGTGCCCGACATCGCGGTCAGTCTTCTTCGACGACCTTCTTGATGCGTTCCAGTGTCGTGCGCATATCCCGGACGTTGCGCCGGCCGCGCAGGTAGCCGGCGAACATCCAGAACACCCGGACCGGCAGCGACTGGTTGAGCCGGAAAGACTCCGTCACATCGGTTCCGTCACCCCGAGGCGTCATCCGGTAGTGCCAGTTGTTGACCGCCTGGTCGCCCGGACCCAGGACGGCGAAACCGAATTCCCGGCCCGGTTCGCAGGCGGTGACCCGGCAGGTGGTCCAGTACACCGGGCCGATCTCGTTGCGGCGGACGTGGCCGCGGAATTTCGCGCCCAATTCCGGGCCGGTGGCCCCGTCGAGCCATTCGGCTTCGAAGACCTCAGGCGAGAATCGGCCGGTGTTGCGGACATCGGCGATCAGGTTCCAGATCTTGTCGGCCGGCGCGGACATGTGCACCGTCACTGAACCTTCCATGACAACCGATCCTAGGCCGGGGGACTACAGCCGGTACACCTGGCCTGGGGTGATCACCTCGGTGATCGCGGTGGCAAGGACCCCGCTGGGATCACCGAGGCCTTCGACCGCGATATCGGTGTTGATCATCACCACCAGCGTGGTCTCCCGCTGCGGCAGATGGACGGCCACCGTCTGGTAGCCGGGCACGCTGCCGTTGTGCCCGATCCAACCGGCCACCGTGAACACGCCGAGGCCGTAGCCGAAGTCGGTCGGGGAGCCGGGTTCGGGACGGGTGTTCAGCCGCTCGGCCTGCAACTCGGGCTTGAGCAGCGAGCCGGAGGCCAGCGCGGGCAGCCAGCTGCGGATGTCCTCGAGGGTCGAGATCATCCCGCCGGCCGCCCAGGTCAGCCCGGCACTCCAGTCGGAGGCGTCCACCGGCGGGCCGGTCCCGTCGACGGGCTCGGTGTAGCCGCGGGCATGCGGCTCCGGGAACTGCGTTCCGGTGGGAAAGCTGGTGTGCCGCAGTGCCAGCGGGTCCAGGATCCGCTCGGTCAGATAGTCCGCAATCGGTGCGCCGGTAACTTTCTCCACCAGCAGGCCCAGCAGGATGAAGTTGGTGTTGCAGTATTCGACCTGCGCTCCCGGTGGAGCGACCGGCGGCAGGGCGAACGCCCAGTCGAGCAGTCGTTGCGGGGTGAAGTCGCCCCTCGGGTTCGCGGCAACAGCAGCCTGGAACCCGTCGGCCTTGCTGTAGTCCGCCAAGCCGCTTCGCATCCCGGCCAGTTGGCGCACCGTGATCGACTCGCCGCCCGGCACACCCTCGACGTATCTGTCGATCGGATCGTCGAGTCCGATCCTGCCGTCACCGGCCAGTTGCAATACAGCGGTGGCGGTGAAAGTCTTGGTGACGCTGCCGATCCGGTGATAGAAGTCGGTCTTCATCGGGGTGCCGGTGGCGGTGTCCGCGATACCGAAGGCCTTGACATAGTCGCCGTCCGGAGACCACACGCCCACGATCGCCCCGGGAATCCTGGCCGAGTCCATGGCGCCGGTGATGGCGGCATCGAGGGCCTCGCCCCGACTCGGCTCCGTCCGCTGCGCGGCGCATCCGGTCGCCACCAGCAGGACGGCGGCGGCCGCGGCCAGGCCGCGGCGCAGGCCCGCCACCGACGGGATGACCAGTGTCATCGGCACCCCTGTCTGTAGCGTTCCGATCATGGGTATAGCACTGCGGCCACCCATCGCCAGCGTGGATCGGCACATCAGCGCCCCGCCCGCGGCCGTGTGGCAGTTGCTCGTGGATATCCGGGAATGGCCGCACTGGGGTCCGTCGGTGCGGCGCGCGGAACTGGACGGGGGCGGCTCTGAGTTGCACGCCGGGGCCCGCGGAACGGTCTGGACCGTCGCGGGGGTGCGACTGCCGTTCACCGTCACCGAGTTCGATGCCGGACACCGGTGGAGCTGGGCGGTGGCCGGGGTGCCCGCGACCGGTCACCGGGTGACCGAGACGGCCGGCGGCTGCCGGGTCGGGTTCGAGGTGCCCTGGTGGGCGCTGGCGTACCTTCCGGTCTGCGCGGCGGCGCTGGCCCGGATCGACCGGCTGGCCCGCTGAGCCCGCTCGGCCGATCAGGGTTGGCAGTACGAGCGGGTGGCGGCGTCCAGCGCCTGCCGGTAGAGCGGGTCGAGCCCGCGAGCGCCGATGACCGCCGACTTGGCGGTGTCCAGAGCCGCCGGGCAGTCCGCCGATTGCAGGACCGGCCACTGCTCGGCGATCTCGCCCACCATGCGACGGTTGAGCCGGTCGATCTGCGCACGCGATGCGGCCAGGTCCGGTGCCGCTGTAGGGCCGGCGGCCGGATCGAGTTTCCACCAGGAGAACCGGCTGTACTGGACAGCCTCGGTGGCGTTGATCTGGTCGGTGAACAGTGCTGTCACGTAATCGGTTGGTACACCGGATGATTGCGCGTCGACCGACACCGCTGCCAGCACCTGCTGGGCGCGCACCGGATCGGTGATCGGGCCGCCGTTGACCCACTTGCTGGCGGCGACGGCATCGGCGGTCTGCAGCCGCTCGGTGGCCGCGTCGACCAATTCGTACAGCGGGTCAAGGCTCTGGGCGGCGGCCGGACCTGCGGCCGAAACCGCGAGCGCCGGCAGAACGGCAGTGGCAGCGGCGAGAACCGAACCCAGCGCCCGGATCCCGTTCAGCCCACCGGCCCCTTCGCCAGGACCAGCGGTGCGCTGCGCGGGGCGCCCGCACGGTCGATCCAGGTGAGCGTGATGGTGTCGCCGGGCCTGCGCCGGTCCATCAGATTGGACAGGTCGGCCGCCGAGTTGACCGGAATTCCGTCGACCGCGGTGATCAGGTCCCCGCCGAACAGGCCGATCCCGCCCGCCGGAGTGTCCGGCAGCACCTGGCGCACCACGGCGCCGGGTGGTCGGCCGAACGGCGGCGCGTCGGCGATCGCCACGCCGATGAACGCGGAATCGCCGAGGTGGATCGAGTCCGACGGCACACCTGAGCGGATCTGGTTGGCGATGCCCATCGCCCGGTCGATCGGGATGGCGAAGCCCTCGCCACCGGTCACCCCGCCCATCCGGTAGGTCAAGGTGGCGGCGACGGTCACGCCGACCACCTGACCGGCACTGTTGACCAGTGGCCCGCCGGAGTCGCCCGGCCGGATATCGGCGGCCACCCGGATGAGGTCGTACAACTCGCGTGACCCGCCGCCGGACTCGTCGGATGCGCGGACCGATGCGCCCAGTTGGGTCACCGCGCCCGGTGCGTAGGACGGCGGGGCTCCGGGTCCGTTCGAGTTGCCGATGGCGGCGATCGGATCACCGACGGCCACCGTCGATGAGGTGCCCAGATTGGCCATCGGTAGTTCGGCCCCGCGAAGCCGGATCAGTGCGATATCGCTGCCGCGGTCGAAACCGATCACGTCCACCGGATAGGAGACGCTGTTGGCCAGGCTGACTGCGGTGATATCGGTGGCGCCCTCGATGACGTGATTGTTGGTGAGCACCTCGCCACCGGGGCCGATGACGATGCCGGTGCCCGTTCCGATGGCCCCCTGGTAGCTCATCGATGTGTTGATGTCGACCAATCCGGGCACGACCTGACTGAGCAGAGCGGACTGGTCCAGTGGTGCACGGGGGGCCGGCGCGGAGACCCCGGGCGCTGCGTGTGCGGGCGCGGCGATGAGGCCGGCGAGCAGCATCAAGGTAGCCAGCGCACCGGGCAACCGGCGCGTCCAACGGTCGACGTGACGTGGATGTGTGGAATCCATACCCTCAACTCTGCCTGAAAAACTGGCAAAAAGGCACTTTGTCGGGTCCGGGTCGGGTTCCGGTCGCCCGCCGAGGGCGGCTTGCTGCCGACCTTGCTGGCAGTGACCACATGCCGCACAACTGGTCAGAGACCGCTGACCAGCAGCGCCGGTAGAATCAGCCGGGATGAACGGCACCATCCTCCGGTCCAGGACCGTCACACTCTTGACAGCCGCAGCCCTGCTGACATCACTGACGCTCGGTATTGCTTTCGTCGCTGCGCACCGGGTCTATGACCTGCGCGGTGAGGCGGTCGAAGCCCCAGCCGTTCCGCTGACCTCCGACGAGGCCCGGCAGCAGGTGCTCGAACAGGCGCGGCAGTTCGTCGGCGCCGGCCGGTTGCAGGCCGCCAGTGCCAGCTATCTGCTGATGTCCTGCAGCAGCGCGGACGGACCGCCGTACCAGGGCAGCGTGTACCTGAACTTCGACATCCCCACCATCACCGAGACACCGGCCTACTTCCGCGAGATCGCGGCCGCCATGAAGGCCCGGGGCTGGCACGAGGGGCTGGCTCCCAAGCGCTACCCGGGTGGCCGGACGCTGGCGAAGGACGGGGTGTCCGCCATCTACCATCGGCACCCCGACCTGCCGGGGCGCGGCGTGCTGAAGATCTACGGGCAGTGCCGAACGGTGACCGATCACCGACTCGACGCCACCGGATTCGCCGATGTCACCGCTGCACTGAGCCAGTGAGTCCGGGGCGCCGAGTCCGGCGGAACTGAGGACTTTGGTCCCCGGCGTGGCGGGCCTTCTACCCGTGTCTGATACGAGGCGTCACAGATAGAGTCCCGGACATGACCTATGTGATCACCAGCGCATGTGTGGACGTCAAGCACAAGTCGTGCGCCGCCGAATGCCCGGTCGACTGCATCTACGAGGGCGACCGCGCGATGTACATCAACGCCGAGGAGTGCGTCGACTGCGGCGCCTGCCGGTTGCTGTGCGAGGTCGACGCCATCTTCTACGAGGACGACCTGCCGGAGGGGGAGCGCAAGTTCCTGGCCGACAACGCCGCCTTCTTCACCGAGGTCCTCCCGGGTCGCGAGGCCCCGCTGGGGACACCGGGTGGTGCCAGTGGCCTCGGCGCGGTCGGGGTGGACACCCCGATGGTGACCGGATTGCCGCGCGCCTGAGGGTTACCCACCCAGGCCGAATTCAGTCCGTCGGGTCGGCCTCGGCGAACTCACAGAACGCCGCGTAGGCACGGGCCCCGTACACGGTGGCCGGGCCGCCCTGCATGAGGATCGCGACACCGATCGCCTCGGCCGCCTCCTTGGTGGTCGCCCCGGCGCGGGCCGCCCCGCGGGCGTGCGAGGCGATACAGCCGTCGCAGCCGTGCACCACACCGATGGTCATCGCCATCAGTTCCTTGATCTTGGTGGGCAGCGCGCCGTCGGCCAGTGCCGCGCCGCTGAGGTCGTTGAACGCCCGATAGACGTCCGGGATCTCTTGGCGCAGGGCGCGATGCTGGGGACGCAGGTCGTTGAGGACGTCGTGGTTGTGGCCGTGTTCACTCATGAGCCCGACCCTATCGCCCGTGCCCTGTAACGCTGTTCGGGGTTTGGCTGATGTAAGTGATTGGGTGCAGACAGCACTGCGGAGCGGCGCCAGCATCTACACTTGGCTTTGCTGCAGATCGCCATCAGGACGGGAGCCACAGGAAGACATGGGCAGAGCAGTTCGACGGGCGCTCGCCGCCGCAGGCATCGCGGTTGTCACTCTGGTTGCCGCCGCGCCGATCAGTTCGGCCGCCATAGCCCCGTCGGTGACTGCCGGCGCCGTGGCGTCGGTCCAGCCGGTCAACGGACAGACCGTAGGGGTGGCACACCCGATCATCGTGACGTTCACCAGTCCGGTCGCCGACCGTGCCGCCGCCGAGCAATCCATCAAGGTCACCTCGCCGACCGATATGACCGGCCGATTCGAGTGGCGCAGCGACAATGTCGTGCACTGGACACCCGACCGGTTCTGGCCGGCCCACTCCCGGATCACCCTGATGGCCGGCGGTCAGCGGCGCAGCTTCGGGACCGGATCAACGGTGCTGGCCGTCGGCAGCATCTCCAATCACACATTCACCGTCAGCATCGACGGTGTGATCATGCGACAGATGCCCGCCTCGATGGGTAAGCCGAGATTCGCCACACCGGTGGGCTCGTTCACCGTCCTGGAGAAGCAGAAGGCGTTGGTGATGGATTCCCGCACCATCGGAATCCCGTTGGAAGACCCCGAGGGCTACAAGCTCAATGTCACCGATGCCGTCCGGATCACCTGGGGCGGTGTCTACGTTCACTCCGCGCCATGGTCGGTCGGTTCCCAGGGCTACGCCAATGTCAGCCACGGTTGCATCAATCTCAGCCCCAACAATGCGGCGTGGTACTTCAACCAGGTAGGCATCGGAGACCCGGTCGTCATCAACTGGTGAGGACGGGTTGCCCCGGACTCCGCTACTTGGGGTGTGTCGCAGCGAACTCAAGCGTGACCTCGTCGGCCACCCGCAGTGAACCCATGAACAGCGAGTAGGGCTTCACGCCGAAGTCGCTCTGGGTGATGGACACCTCGGTCGACAGCGCCCAGGTATCACCACGGTCCTCGACCCGGAGGTCGACCACCTGCGGCCGGGTGGTGCCGTGAATCTCGGTGGTGCCGGTGAGCCGGTAACCGTCTGTCGTCTTGGCGATATCGTCGGCGACGAACCGTATCTGTGGAAACTTCTTGGCGTCCAACGACTTCAGCGCGTTCGCTCGGGCCACGCCCTTCTCGGGGCCGGCCAGCGGCTTGATCCCGCCCTCGCCGCTGAGCACAGCGAGAGAGTCCACCGCAACGGTGAGTTCAGCGCTCTTCGGTTTGTCGCCCGCCCACTGCACCGTCGCTTCCCAGGACTGCATGGCGATGGTCAGCCGGTGGCCCATCTTGGCGGCCCTACCGGCCACCCCGGTTTGGATGCGGAGTTCCCCGGCAGCGGGGTCAATGGACCAACTGGACTCTTTCATCGGCCAATCGTATCGGCCCAACCGGGTGGATACGGGTGGCCGGGGGGCTGCCGCTA
>JBFYOR010000059.1:0-3204 GCA_041303695.1 Mycobacterium sp.
ATCGATCGTCTTGGATATCGCGCCCGTTGGAGTCAACGCATTGACTTGTGACGCTGCTCCCCGAATGGATGTAGGACAACCTCGGCATCGAGTCGCGTGCGATGCCCATCTGGGTGAGGTAGTCGGTCACCAACTGCTCGCCGGTCTCGGCGAGTTCGCGCATCTGGTCGCTGCGGTAGCAGGTGTCGAATTCGCCGGTCGGACAGGATGTGGTGTCGTTGAGGTGATCCGGAGCGGCCAGGGTAACCGGGGCGGCTGTGATCAGGCCAGTGGCGATCAGGGCGGCCGCGAACGTGAACGCGAGGGTGCTCGCTGCCGCATCGAGCGTGCCGCGAGAGGTAGGGCCGGTCAGAGCCATAGACATCAGGCTAGTGACAATCTCGCCACTCAGGAACCAGCTGAGATGACGCCCGATGCTCGGTCGAACCTTATCCAGAGACTCTTGACGACTGATGGGGGCGTCGTCATCGGTTCGCCGGATCTCCGGTCGAGAAAGTTGTAGACGAAGCGCAAGTCCAGGTATTCGACCGTCAGGGGCGCGATGCGGTCACCGACGAGCAATGCGTTCGTCGCGCGGTAGGAACCGGCTTCTTTGACGGCCAGCACGGCGTAGTAGGAGGTGGCGCTGCCACCCGGATCGTTTGCGATGATCAGCGCCGCATCCCGGTGACCATCGCGATTAACGTCGCCGAAGGCAGGCTCGCCGATCACCCGGACCGTGTCTTGCGTGGTTGAGCCCGGAACCGCTTGTTGCGCCGCGAATCCGTTGGCCATCCGGAACGTCCGATCTCCGATCGTCACAACGAGGTTTGTCACTCCCGTTGAAAGCCCGGGATCATCGTGGACATCTGCCTGGTTGGCGGAGCTGAACCGGATGAAGCCGGCGAGGGCGACTACGGCGACCGCCCCGACAACAAGGACCGGCCACAGGTTCCATCGTGAGTCTTCCTTTCGCGATCTGGCTCGCCTGATCGAGGAGGCCATCATGACGGCGGACTCAGGACCGTGCGCGGTGGTCCGGTGACTTGGAAGAGTCGAAACTGATCTTCGCCGTTGGTCCCGGTAATCGAGTACACCAGTCTCGAGAATCCGGCGCCGTCGTTCCATAGCGTCGGGTAGCGGATGTTGATGGCGTCCGCGTTGCTGACAGCGGGATTGCTGACAACCAGATACTCCATGTTGAACGCCCAAGGCCGGTTGAGCGCCGCTTTGAAGTCGTAGTCACTGGTGATGACGAACTGTTTTTGGTGCGTAGAGCTAAGCCAGACACCCCAGGTGTTGAAGGTGTCCATGAGGACCGTGCCATCGGCGAGGCGCTGGCGGTCTAGGTGGTCAGCCATCACTCTGTCATTGATCATCAGTCGCCGAAACCACAGATCCTGAACTGCGAAGCGCTGCGGGTGCAGAAGCGAGTTGAAGCCGAACTGCAGTTGCTGATTGCCGATGCGCTGGTTGAGCGATGCCAGCACCGTGACCGGGAACCCCAACAGGAGCGAGGCGCACAACAGCCCGGCGGCGAGTTTCCTGGCAATCGCCTCGGAACGACACGGGCGGAGCGAGGCGGCCGTTGGTGTCCAGCAGGCCAGCACGACGCAGATCACCAGGGGAATCGCCAGCAGATAAAATCTGAACCACCCGAAGGTGGCCGACGTGTACTGGCCCCACGCCGCGAAGGCCAGAATCGGACCGAACGCGACAAGGGGCACCAGCGTGGTCGGCTTGCGCATGAGCGCGGCGTGGATCACCGCTCCCGCAGCGGCGATTCCGACGAACGGTTGCATACCTAACATTCGTGCCGCGATCACCACCCAATCCGCAGACGCGGCGCGGGCCAGCGGACCACCGCGTTGCATCGCGCTCTTCACCTGGCTCTCGTTGCCGTATTGAGACGAAAAGGTAGCGAACAACTCGTGATTGACCACCCAGCCGGTGAGCGCCCAGAGTGACGCTGACACCGCGATCGGGAACAGCACGATCGTGACATGGGCCAGCACGGTGGAACCACGGAATCCGGCGGCGGCTCTATGGCCGGTTACCACCGCAACGAAAGCGGCCACGCCCAGCGCGGCTGGGGCGACTTCGTAGCGGGCGGTGAATCCAACGCCCAAGGCCAGTCCCGCCAATGCCAGGTCGACCGGGCTACGACCGTCGCTCCACCGCATCAGGTAGCGCGCGCACCACAGCACGCAGAAGGTTTCGGCGGCTTCGCTCATGCCGGATGCGCCGTAGACGATGATCATCGGTTGCAGTGCGAATGCTGCGACGGTGACCCGCCGCCAGCCCGGACCCACGCAGCGGTCCAGGGCGATTCCGCGAACCATGAGCGCTGCGCCTGCCATAAACAGGGCGCTCTGCACCACACCGGCCAGTCCGTGCGTGCGAAGCTCGGGCCACCATGGGTCGAGCAGCAGGATCGGGATCTCGACCAGGCTCGGCAGCGGATTCCAGACGAAGCCCATCGCCGACAGATGCGGGTCTCGGCTTTCGATCACGTAACCGGCGTTGGCGACCCGGCTAACACCGTCTAGGTCGAAAAGGTTGTAGCGCATCACCAGCAGGTAACCGATAGCGAAGTACAGGGCGCTCAGCGCGCCGAACAAGACGATGCCCCAGCGGCGATGCGGCGAAGCGGCCCCGGTAGTCGATGCCGACTGCATCTGTGCAGTCTCTGGGCGGGTCATCAGAGTCGTCATCGCGTCAACCGCTAGGAGTTCGGCGGCGCCACAGCAGCACTCCTGCCGAGACGAGCAGCGCAGTGACGACCGCTGCGGCGCTCACCAATGCCCACGATCTCCAGCCGTTCCCGGGATACTCGTTGAGCAATGCGCCGCCCTCACGCAACGTCAGGTTGACGGTCTGGCCGGCGGTCCCGGTGGCCACCACATCGCCGGACAGTGAGGCCCACCGCGAGTCCAGTGCCCGAATGTAGTCGAAGCTACTCTGCGCCAGTGACCAGTCACCGGTTCCGTTGATCGCCAACACCATTCGGTCATTGTGGGAGAAGGCTTGGACAACCCCGATCGGACCGTTGAGATCAACGACGGTGCCTGTGGCCCCGTCGATGCCGACGGAGTTACCTCCGTCGCCCGACACCGGCCCGATCAGTCCTGACTTCTTCAGGTCCTCACCCGGGCCGACGAGGAGCAACCCCTGGCCCGAGCCTGCTGCCGATGTCAGGTCGGTGATCCGTGGTCGCAGTGTCAC
>JBFYOR010000060.1:0-6006 GCA_041303695.1 Mycobacterium sp.
GGTGCAGGCGCCGAGTTCGTAGCTGAACGTCACCTCGTCGAGGGTCAGGTCGAAGCAGTCGGCCATCATCAGCACGCCGTCGGTGAACACCCGGGTGTAGCGCTCCAGCATGTCCGGAAGATCGGGGTCATCGACGGGCCGGCCGTAGCCGACTTCCTTCCAGGTGTCGGCGGAGTGGTGGCAGGAGACGTCGACGGACTCGATAGTGGTGACGTTCTCGATGTCGGCGACGTCCGCCGAGCAGACCACCCCGAGGATCTGGTTGACACCGGGGTTCATCCCGGTGCCGTAGAACGTCGACCCACCTGTCGCGCAGGCCTCGGCCAGCAGTTGGCTCACAGGCTTCCCGGAGTGATGCGGATGATTGGCGTCCCGGTGCCAGCCGGTGATCCAGTCCGCGGTGGTGACGATGTTGATGCCCGCCTCGAGCACCCGCACGTAGAGGTCTTCGTCGGGGAACACTCCGTGGAAGGTCAGCACATCCGGGTGCGCGGCGATGATCTCCTCGACGGTGCCGGTGGCCGTCACCCCGACCGGCCCGATACCGACGATCTCGCCGGCGTCGCGACCGATCTTGTCAGCGGTGTAGCAGTGCAATCCGACGAGTTCCAGGTCGGGATGGCGACTGATCCGCTTGATCATTTCGGTGCCGACATTGCCGGTGGCGACCTGGAAAACGCGAATTGGATTCATGCACTTGTGCTTTCAGGGTAGAACTGGGCGGCCCAGCTGCGGAATGCGGTGAAGCCGTCCTGCTCCGACGGTGCCAGCGCCGGGGTGGCGCGGTAGCGCTGGTGCGACCAGATCTCGATGTCCGCCTCGAACTGGTCGATCACCAGCTGCCCGAAATCGGTTGCCCGGGCGGCGGCTTTGGCCGAATCGTCGCCGGGCCGGCGGCCGATGCAGACGGTGAACCGGACGTCGCAGGTGGTGTCGTCGATGGGGGTGATCGCGGAGATGGTCCGGTTGTCCACCATCCCCCAACTCTTGGTCACCGCCACCCCGAGGCCGCCGTTGATGGCCTGCACCCCACTGTTGACGTCGTCGATCGACTGGCCGCCCTGTCCCTCGAAGGTGATCGTGAAGTCGACATAGGACACCGGTCCGGAGAAGTCGTGCCGGGTGAACAGCGGCACGATGGGCGTCTTGTGGACGAACTTGAAGTGCGCGAAGTCCACCCCGTTCTCCAGCACGTACTGCGGGTGCAACCGGACTCCGCTGCGGTGCAGTCGCATCTGCGGGTAGTAGTCGGCCGCACTCGAGCCGTCGCCGAAGTCGGCGAAGAGGTCGGGGACGTCGAAAGTCGGGTCGCCGCGGTGCAGGTCATGCCAGATGTAGATCGACTCGTTGCGCTCGGTCACCGGGTAGGTGCGCATCCGCCGGCCGGGGTTCGGGCGGGGTTCGTACGGGATCGCGACATTGCGACCCTGCGCATCCCACTGCCAGCCGTGAAACGGGCACTGGATCACGTCGCCATCCTCACGGGCCACGACGTGGCCGCCGTAGCCGAGGTGAGCGCCGAGGTGCTCGCAATAGGCATCCATCACGCAGACCCGCCCGGACCGGGCCCGCCAGGCGATCAGATCGCGGCCGAAGTAGGTCATCCGGTGCACCTGCCCGGGGCCGACCTCGACCGACCACGCCACCTGGAACCAGCCCGTCGGGGTCATCGACAGCGGCGGGTTGGACACCTGTCCAGAATGGCATGACCGGTGCCCGCCGCGAAAGGGTCCGGTCGCTCTCAGCCGATCTCGAAATGCTGGTAGTCGATCGGGTCACGCCAGGCGCCGCCCCACCGCCAGCCCCGGTCGGTGAACACCCGAACCGCCGGCGAGTCGGCCCGCAGCATGCCCGGCTCGTCGCGGGTGCGGTCGAGATAGGCCCCGGCCGTGGCCGGTTCGAGGTCACCCCCGCTGGTGATATACGGATTGACCAGCGGGTTGATATCGATGGCCCGGCCATAGGCGTGCATGGACCAGGCGGAGCTGCCCGGCAGTGGGCGGCAGTTGAAGGCTGAGGTGTTGTTGTCCCGCATCGACAACTCGTCCTCGGCACCCCGGTAACGGTCCACCGTCTGCATCTTGTGGATGGGATAACGCAGGCGCTCCAGCTCGGCGAAGATGGCGATGACGTCGTCGGCGATATCGCGGTGCACCACCAGGGAGCCCCGCTGGAGCGCCCCGTCGGGGCCCACGAAGTTCAGGTCGAGCCGGCGCAACTCCTGCGGCGCCACCGGGCAGCCCGGTCGCCAGGTCTCGCCCAGTTCGGCGGCGGTGACGGAGGCCACGGCGGCGGCCGGCGGCGGGACAACCGGCTTGGGCGGCACCGTCGAGAAGGTCTCCGCGGCCAGATCCGCCGTGGCAGCCGGTGGCGACGCGGTGGGTGCGCTGCAACCGAGGGTGAACACGGCGAGCGTCGCCGAGACCGTCCAGGCCCCGATCACTGGACCTATCGCACGCTGTGGCATCACTGCCGATCCGATCACACCGCGGTGCCGATCGGGCGGTACGCCACGGCTGCTAACCCGCCGTGGTGATCGGCCCCAGCGGCTGGCAATCCGGCGCCGGGGGAAGCCCCACCCAGCCCGCACACCCGCGCCCGGTCGCCGTGTAGAGCAGACCGGGTTGGTACGGCACCGAGACCCGCGCCGGGTCCGCACCGCGAGCCTGGATGCACACCGTCGCCGGCCCGTCGCCGGCCCGCAGGCACGCCACACTGGAGTACGGCACTGCCAACGCGGCGCAGCCCGTCGACTGGACCGTCGCCGACACGCCATCGGCACCGGTCAGCGGCGCCGACACGACGAAGGAGCACGGCGGTGCCGGCGGGGGCGGCGCGGCATGGGCCACCCCGGCGCCGAATGCACCCGCGCCAGCACCGAACGCCACCGCACACGCGGCCAGGGCCACAGCCGGTCTCACCACCATCGCCCAATCGTAAGCCGCCGGATTCATCTGATCCGGTGGTTCGGCGGACGTTAAGCTTCCGCCGATGAAGCAGCCACCCGCAGTTGAGCAGTTCGACGACGTCGTACTGGGCGGTGGCAAGGGCGGCAAGTCGCTGGCCGTGGCGCTGGCCAAGGCCGGCCGCCGGGTCGCGCTGATCGAGAGCGGTCAGATCGGCGGCACCTGTATCAACGCCGCCTGCATCCCGACCAAGACCATGGTCGCCAGTGCCAAACTCGTCGAACTCGCCTCCCGCGCAAATGAATTCGGTGTCTCACTAGCGGAGGCCGGGCCCAGCCTGGCCGGCGTGGTGGACCGCAAACGCCGGGTGGTCGCCGGGATGGTCGACACCCACTGGACGCTGTTCACCGGAACCCCCAATCTGACGTTCCTGCTCGGCGTCGGAACATTTCGCGCCGACCGGACGATTGAGGTCGCTCTCGAGGACGGGTCGGTCCGGACGGTGCGCGGCGAGCGGGTCTACATCAACACCGGCAGTCGAACCACAATCCCGCCGATACCGGGACTGGACACCGTCGGCTATCTGACCAGCACCACGGTGATGGAACTGACCGAGGTGCCCGCCCGGCTCGCCATCATCGGCGCCGGCTATATCGCCCTGGAGTTCGCCCAGGTGTTCCGCCGGCTCGGCGCCGCCGTCACCGTCATTGCGCGCGGGGCCCGTTTCCTGCCGCAGGAGGATCCCGATATCGCCGGGGAGATCCGGACCATCCTGGCCGAGGACGGTATCGAGTTTCTCGAGGACGCCGACCCGACTGCGGTCGCTCCGGCCGGCGACGGGATCGCGATCTCCTACCTCAGCGGCGGACGGACCGGTTCGTTGACCTGCAGCCACGTCCTGGTCGCCGTCGGGCGCACCCCCAACACGGCCGGACTGGGCCTGGAGGCGGCCGGGGTGCGGGTCGACAAGCGGGGCGGGATCGTCGTCGACGACCGGCTGCAGACCAGCGCCGAGAACGTCTTCGCCGTCGGTGACTGCAACGGTGGGCCGCTGTTCACCCACGTGTCTTGGGACGACTACCGGATTCTGCTGGCCAACGTCCTGCACGGAGCAGGGCGCAGCACAGCCGGCCGCCTGGTGCCCTACACCCTGTTCATCGATCCCGAATTGGGCCGTGTCGGGCTTACCGAGGAACAGGCCCGCGCCGCCGGCCACGACGTCGCAGTGGCGACCCTGCCGGCCGCGAAGATTCCCCGGGCCAATACCGCCGGAGAGACCCGCGGGCTGCTCAAGGCCGTCGTCGACCGCGGCAGCGGCCAGATCCTGGGATGTTCGCTGCTGTGCCACTCGGCCGGCGAGGTCATGTCAGTGGTGCAGATGGCGATGGTGGGCAAGATCGCCTACCCGCAGGTGCGCGACACCATCTTCACCCACCCGACCATGGCCGAGTCGCTGAACCTGCTGTTCGCCGACCTCTAGGCGCCCTCAGGCCAGCAGCGGGTCGATCACCGATCGCGGCACCAGCACCTGGGTGGCGCCGGCCGCTTCGGGAAGCAGACCGCCCCGATTGAAGAAGAAAATCACCCCGTCGTTGGTGATCGCGAAATTCTGGTAGTTGGCCGGATCCAGGCCCGCGGCCGGCGAAATGGGCACGGGTTGCCCGGTCTGCTTCTCCAACTCGCTCTGCACCGCGGGAAAGACGATCGGCAGCGGGTCGACCTCGGCCCGCCAGAGCGTTTCGTAGGTGATGAGCTTGCGGTAGGCCTGGTCCCAGACGAACGACTTGAACGAGGTCTGCGGATAGGCGGCACCGACGTTCTGATAGATCTTCAGCACCACTGACAACTGGCCGCGCGGGGGAACCACCGAGTTGTAGGTCGCCGCGCTGACATCCAGCGAGTAGGGGGCCTGTCGGGGCGCCGAGGACCTCGCCACGTTGACGAACCCGTCGCGGGTCTGCGCGACGAACTGGGTGACCGTTTTCATATCGGGAAAGTCGCTCGGAAAGCTGATGTCGACGATGTAGCCGGGATCGGTCAGCCGAATCTGGCAGACCTTGCCGGTGTCGACACCCTTGATCTCGCGGCAGTAATTCTTCGGCGCGGCCCCCGCTACGGCGGGAAAGGTCAGCCCGACAGAAATCGCCGCGAGCATCGCGGCCAGGAACTTTCGCACGTCTGAGAATTCTAAGCGATGGCCGACTGGGACTAGATCCGGGTTCATACCACCGATTCATGTCGCAGGCGCGCCAGGTGCGCAATAGTGGCAACCCAGGGAGGGTGTTCTTACCGTGAATCCGATGTCCGTCGCCGAAGTCGATTTCAGGCGTCACCGCGTACAACGAGGCGACCGATGACGGCCACAACCCGCAAGCCGGAGGTCGTCGTGGTCAGCGGTTCCACAGCCTTCGACGACGTCCACGCGACCTTGGACGGTTGCTGGTCCTCGAATAATCACGTTCCCGAGCACATCCGGACGGAACTCGGCATCGCGGTGGGCGAGCTGGTGGCCAATATCATCGAGCACGCCGCGCAGGGCGAACCGGTTCTGGTGCAGATGTCCATCGAGGTGCTCGCGAACCAGGTTCAGGTCAGCTTCACCGACGACGGTATCGCCTGCCCGGTGGCCCCCGAGTCTGCCGATATGCCCCACGAGCTCGCCGACCGCGGCCGCGGTCTGGCGATGATGCGAACCTTGTTGAGCCGGTTGTCCTACCAACGCTCGGAATCCCACAACCATTGGCGACTCATCAGCCGCCCTTTCGGCTGACGACACCGGCGGTGGGCAAGGCCCTGTATCTCGGGCCGAGGATCACCTCGACGGTCATTCGCCCCTGGACGCCTTCGGTTTAGCCACGAACTCCTGCTCGGGACGTCCGGTGGCGCCGTAGCGCAGACCGACCTTGACCTCGTCGCTGGTGGCCAGGGCTGCGAGGTAGCGCTGGGCGGTCGCCCGCGACACCCCGATGCCGGCGGCCACTTCAGCCGCTGACAGCGGGCCGTCGGCTTTGGCGAGAGCCTGCAGAACAAGGTCCTTGGTGGGCGACGGGGTGACGACGGGCGACTGCTGGGCCGCAACGCGGGGACGCAGGGCATCCAG
>JBFYOR010000061.1:0-4836 GCA_041303695.1 Mycobacterium sp.
AGCACTGCGCAGATCACCAGCAACCGGACCGGCCGGAAGGCAACGGACGGAAACACCAACGGCGCGTCAGGCGCTGGCGTCGTCACACGTCCACCCACAATCGCGTCAGTCTGAAAGTCGGCCCGAATGGGCGCGCACCGGCACGGTACCACATGGTAAATCGGCCTAAACCGGCCTACTACTTGCCGTCGTAAAGGCTGTCGTACAGCGCTGTCAGCTCGTCGTCGTCGGGCATGTTCTCCCCGCGCAGCAGCGGGATCACGGTGACCACGACCGCCACGGCGATGGCCGCCAGCATGACCGCTCCGGTGTAGCGGGGATCGAAGAAAATCGTGCTGGCCGCTCCCAGCGCGACCAGTCCGACCCACAGATAGATCAGCAGCACCGCCCGGCGATGGGAATGCCCGATCTGCAGCAGACGGTGATGCAGGTGCATCTTGTCCGGACTGAACGGGCTGCGGCCGGCCCGGGTACGCCGGACGATGGCCAGCAGCATGTCCAGCGCCGGAACGAACATCACGGCGACCACCAGCAGGAATGGCGACAGCAGGCCGAACACGTCGCGCGCGCCGTAAGCGCTCTGCGATATCGGTCCGGCGGCCGTGGTCGACGCGGCCGCCAGCATCAGACCGATCAGCATCGACCCGGAGTCGCCCATGAAGATCTTCGCCGGGTGGAAGTTGTGCGGCAGGAAGCCCAGACAGGCCCCGGCCAATACCACCGAGATCACCGCCGGCGGGTAGAACAGCACATCGCCGCCGTGATCGCGGAGCAGGCCGACCGAGAAGATGCAGATCGCCATGGCGGTGATCAGACCCAGCCCGGCGGCCAGCCCGTCGAGTCCGTCGACGAAGTTCATCGCGTTGACGACGGCGACCGTCAGGGCGAGCGTCAGCAGAATGGAGGAGGCCTGGTCGAGCACGATGGTGCCGATGCCGCCGAACGGGATGTAGAGCACGCTCCACGCGACGCCCATGGTGACCAGCACGCTGGCCGCGGTGATCTGGCCGGCGAATTTCGTCAGGGCGTCCAGGCCCCACCGGTCGTCGATCAGCCCGATGGCCATCACCAGACCGCCGGCGATGACCACCGCCGGCATCCCGGAGGAGTAGACGAAGCCGCGGGTCAGGGCGGGCAGCTGTGATGCCAGGAAGACCGCGGTGACGACACCGGCGTACATGGCCAGACCACCCATCCGCGGCGTGGGTTTGGAATGCACGTCCCGCTTACGCGGATAGGCGACCGCGCCCAGACGGGTGGCCAGCACACGCACCCCGCCGGTGGCGAAGTAGGTGACGATCGCGGCGGTGAGGCCGACGAGAGCCAACTCCCGCAACGGAACACCGGCACCCTGATCGGAAAGCGCGAGCAGCGTGACCATTGGGTTCAACGGTACTTCAGGGGGCCCTCGACCGCGGAGGCGGTCAATAAGCCAGCGCGGCGGGGTCGACGCCGAGGACATCGGCGATCGCCTGCGCACTGACCGGACCTGCACGCAGGATGCGCGGCGCCGGGCCGGTGAGGTCGAGGATGGTGGACGCCGCCTGTTGCTGCGACGGACCGCCGTCGAGATAGACGTCGACGAGATCGCCGAGTTGGCCCTGGGCCTGCTCGGCGGTGGTGGCCGGGGGCTCACCGGAGACGTTGGCACTGGAGACCGCCATCGGTCCGGTCTGCCGCAGCAGTTCCAGCGCCACCGGCTGCAGCGGCATCCGCAGCATCACCGTGCCGCGGGCGTCCCCGAGGTCCCATTGCAGCGAGGGCGCCTGCTGCACCACCAGACTCAGTGCGCCGGGCCAGAAGGCGCGGACCAGTTCGCGCGCGGTGTCCGGGACGTAGAGGACCAGCCCGTCGATGGTGTCCCAGGAGCCGACCAGTACCCCGACCGGCATATCGCGGCCGCGGCCCTTGGCCGCGAGCAACCCGGCGACCGCCCGGCTGTCGAAGGCGTCGGCGCCGATGCCGTACACCGTGTCGGTGGGCATCACGACCAGCCGGCCGCTCTTGACCGCCGCGGCGGCGGCCGCGACGGCATCGGACCGGTTGGCCGGATCGCGGCAGTCCAACAGCTGTGTCATCTCATCTCCCTTCCGCCCGCGCGGTGACGAAGCGCGGCCTGCCGGTGAGGTCGCGATGCGCGGTGACCTCGCCGAAAGCTCCCGTGCCCCGGATGGTCTCGACGGTAGCTTCCGAGGTGGTGTCATCGTGTTCGACCGCCAGCAGTCCGCCCGACCGCAGCCAGTCGGCAGCCCGGCGGACGATCGGCCTGATCACCGCCATGCCGTCCGCACCACCGAATAGCGCATGTGCCGGATCATGCTGGGCCACTTCGGGTTCCAGTTCCACGCCGGCGGGGATATAGGGCGGATTGGCCACCACCAGATCGACCGCGCCGACGAGTTCGGGCAACAGAGCGGGATCGGTGGCGTCACCGGCCACGACCCGCACGGCGGTCGCGGCGGCGGCCGACACCGCGTTACGCCGGGCGTAGTCCAGTGCGGCGGCGTCATCGTCGACCGCGACCACCCGGGAACCGGGCCGCCCGAGCGCCAGCGCAATCGCCAGCGCGCCCGAACCGGTGCAAAGATCCACGATCACCGGCTCCGGCGGAAGCGTCTGGGCAAGAGCCCACTGAAGAAGTGCTTCGGTCTCCGGCCGCGGAATGAACACCCCCGGGCCGACCTGTAGCTGCACCGGACCGAAGGCCGCGGTACCGGTGATGTGCTGCAACGGGATCCGTCGGGCCCGGGCGGCGACGGCGTCGGAGAAACGATCGTGGAAACCGGTGTCCACCGCGTCGAGCATCACCAGCCGACCCCGCTCGGTGCCGGCGGCATACGCGGCCAGCAGCTCGGCATCGGTTCGCGCCGAGTCGATCCCGGCGTGCGCCAGCGTGGCCGTCGCGGCCACGATCGCCTCGCGCACGCTGCCGGTCATGCCTGCTGCAGCCGGGACTGCTTGTCCGCCGCGATCAGTGCGTCAAGCAACGGGTCCAGGTCGCCGTCGAGCACCTGATCGAGGTTGTGCGCCTTGAAGTTGATCCGGTGGTCGGCGATCCGGTTCTCCGGGAAGTTGTAGGTCCGGATCCGCTCGGAGCGGTCGACGGTACGGATCTGGCTGGCCCGGTCCGCCGAGGCGTCGGCCTGCGCCTGCTCCTCGGCGAGCACCTGCAGGCGAGCAGCGAGCACCTGCATGGCGCGGGCCTTGTTCTGCAGCTGCGAACGCTCGTTCTGGCAGGTGACCACGATACCGGTGGGCAGGTGGGTGATCCGCACCGCTGAGTCGGTGGTGTTCACGCCCTGGCCGCCCTTACCCGACGAACGGTAGACGTCGATGCGCAGATCGGACTCGTCGATCTGGACCGCCTCGACCTCGTCGGGCTCGGGGTAGACCAGCACGCCGGCGGCCGAGGTGTGCACCCGGCCCTGCGACTCGGTCACCGGCACCCGCTGCACCCGGTGCACGCCGCCCTCCCACTTCAGCCGGGCCCACACGCCGTCGGCCGAATCGCCCTTGGAGGCGATCGAAATGGTGGCCTCCTTGTAGCCGCCCAGATCGGAGAACGTCTCGTCCAGGACGGTGACCGTCCAGCCGTGCCGCTCGGCGTAGCGGATGTACATCCGGGCCAGGTCGGCGGCGAACAGCGCCGACTCCTCCCCGCCCTCGCCGGACTTCACCTCCAGGACGATGTCGTCGGGGTCGTGCGGATCGCGGGGAGCCAGCATGTCGGTGAGCTGGTCGTCCAGTTCGGCGACCCTGGCCGCAAGTTCGGTGACCTCCTCGGCGAACGACGCGTCGTCGGCAGCCAGTTCGCGGGCCGCCTCGAGGTCGCCGCGCGCCGTCTCCAGCTTGCGGTAGGTGGCGACGATGGGTGCCAGCTGGGCGAACCGCTTGCCCACCCGCCTGGCGTTGGCGGCGTCGCTGTGCAGTTCCGGTTCGGACAGCTGCCGCTCAAGGTCGGCGTGCTCGGTCAGCACGGTGTCGATCGCAACAGCGGGTGCGCTCTGCGTCATCGTCCGTCCTCTCGCACTGTCTCCTGAGTTCGGTGCTGAACACAGACCGACGCCCGGACTCGCACAGCGGCGAGCGTCGGGCGTCGGTGGTGAAGCTAGCTGTCGGCCGGCGTCGCGTCGGCCTCGGGCGCGCCGGTGGTCTGCTTGGACCCGGGCCGCTTGCCGTAGCGCTTCTCGAAGCGTGCCACCCGGCCGCCGCTGTCGAGGATCTTCTGCTTGCCGGTGTAGAACGGATGGCACTGGGAGCAGACCTCGACCACGATGTGGCCGCTCTCCTTGGTGCTGCGGGTGGTGAAGTTGTTGCCACAGCCGCAGACCACGGTGGTCTCGACATAGGCCGGGTGAATGCCGCTCTTCATGGTTTCCTCTGCTTTTTCGTGGTCGCCGGGTCGCCTGATTCCGATGGCGTGAACCGGTACCGGAGGGGGTCGACGTCATTATGCCAGTTCAGCCGGCACCAGCCCAAACGCGGCGGTAGTCACGCCCCCGGCCGGCACGGGTCCACAGTTCGCCGGAGGGCACGTCGAGGCCACGGGCGGACAGTTCGCGTTTGATCACCTTGTTGGTCGCGGTGGCCGGCAGGTCGTCGGCGATCCAGACGTGCCGCGGCCAGGCCTTGGGCGAGAGGTCCGGCTGGGCGGCCAGAAACGCCCCGAACTGCTCCGGTGTCAGCGCAGCGCCGTCGCGCAGCACCATCGCGGCCATCACCGCATCCCCCACCGAATCGTCGGGCACCGCGTAAACCGCGACCCGGTTGACCGGCCCGAGTCGGTGCAGGATCCGTTCGATCGGCGCGCAGGCCAGATTCTCACCGTCCACCCGC
>JBFYOR010000062.1:0-2534 GCA_041303695.1 Mycobacterium sp.
TCGCTGCTGTTCGCCGACGGCGGGCTCAATTCGGTGCTCCTGGTCGCCGCGCTGTTGACCATGGTCGTCGGCATTCTCGGTGCGATCGCCCAGAACGACATCAAACGGCTGCTGTCGTTCACCCTGGTCAGCCATATCGGCTATATGGTCTTCGGGGTCGCGCTGTCCAGCCGGCTGGGCATGTCCGGCGCCATCTACTACGCAGCACACCACATCGTGGTGCAGACCACCCTGTTCCTGGTCGTCGGACTCATCGAGCGACAGGCCGGTGCCTCGACGTTGTCCCGGCTCGGCGGGCTGGCCGCGGGCAGCCCCCAGCGGGGCGTCCGGGACCTCATTCCGGCGCTCAATCTCGGTGGCATTCCACCGTTTTCGGGCTTCATCGGAAAGGTCGCCCTGCTGCAGGCCGGGACCGGGGACGGATCGGTGCTGGCCTGGCTGCTGGTCGGAGGCGCGGTGCTGACCAGTCTGCTCACCCTGTACGCGGTGATGCGGGTGTGGACCAAGGCCTTCTGGCGGGCCCGCGACGACGCACCCGAGGGCGCCCTCGCCGACGTGGCGCCGTCGGCTCTGATCGACCAGGCCGATGACACCGACGATATCGCCTTCACCGACCGCGAAGACGTGGGTCGGATGCCGCTGGGCATGCTGGTTCCCACCATGGCGCTGATCGCGGTGGGCGTGGCACTGACGGTGGCCGCCGGACCGATCTTCGGTTACAGCGACCGGGCCGCCGACGAGGTGCTCGACCCGGCGCAGTACGTCAGCGCCGTCCTCGGGACACAGACGTGACCCGCCAGCGGTTACTGCGGGCCACGACCGTCGCGTGGCTGGTGGCGGTCTGGCTGCTGCTGTGGGGAACGCTGTCGGCCGCCAACGTCATCTCCGGTCTGGCGGTGGCGCTGTTCATCACGTTCCTACTGCCCTTGCCGACGGTGCCGGTGCAGGGCAGGCCGCACCCACTGGCGGTGCTGCGGTTGCTGCTCAGCGTGAACTGGTGGCTGGTGCGATCCTCCCTGCAGGTGGCGTGGATGACCCTGCGCCCGGGTCCGCCCCCGCTGGCCGCGGTGTTGCGGGCCCGGCTGAACCTGAAGTCGGATCTGGTGCTGGCACTCGGGGTCAACATCCTGAATCTGACACCGGGAACCCTGGTGGTGGAGATCGACCAGGAGCGCCGACTCGTTTACGTCCACGTTCTCGGTGTCGGGTCGCCGACAGCGGTGGACAGCTTCTACAAACAGGTGGCCGATCTCGAGCGGTTGCTGGTGTCGGCATTCGAACGCGATACCGACTGGCGACCGTCAACCGAGGATTCCGAGGAGGGTGCACAGCGATGACGTGGGTGTGGGTGGCCGCCGGGGCGATGCTGATGCTGGCGGCCGTGCTGACCATGACCCGGCTGCTGATCGGGCCGAGCACGCTGGACCGGTTGATCGGGGTGGACACCACCGTCGCGGTGACGATGTGCGGGATCGCCACCTGGGCGGCCTACAGCCAGGACACCACGGTGACCTACAGCCTGGCCGCGCTGGCCCTGATCAGCTTCGTGGGATCGGTGAGCATCGCCCGGTTCCGGGTGCCCGACATCAGGGACGGCCGCTGAGTGAACATCCTGGACATCCTCACCGCGATACTGGTGCTCAGCGGGTCGGCCCTGGCCCTCACTGCGGCAATCGGGCTGCTGCGGTTCCCCGACACGCTGAGCCGGATGCACGCCGCCACCAAACCTCAGGTGTTGGGGCTGCTGCTGGTGCTGGCCGGCGCGGCGATCCAGCTACGTGGCAACGTCGACACCGGAATGATCATCCTGACCGGGGTGTTCACCCTCATCACCGCGCCGGTGATCGGCCAGCGGGTCGGGCAGTTGGCCTACCGGGAGCAGAACGTGCGCGCGGATCTGCTCATCGCCGACGACATCCGCGATCGCACCCCGGAGGTCGACTGAATCGTCATGGGCACGCCTCCGCCAATCGATCGGCTGGCCGGGATCGTCGGTCCGCACCACCTCAGCACCGACCCGGATGTGCTTGCCGCCCGCAGCGTCGACTGGACCGGCCGCTACCGGGGCCGGGCAGCTGCCCTGGTCCGGCCCGCCGATACCGATCAGGTCGCGGCGGTGTTGAGGGTCTGCCGGGACACCGGAACACCGGTCACCATCCAGGGCGGGCGCACCTCGCTGGTGGCCGGAACGGTGCCCGAACACGATGACGTGCTGCTGTCCACCGAACGGCTGAGCAGCATCGGTGCGGTCGACACGCTGGAGCGCCGGATCCGGGTCGGTGCCGGGGCGCCACTGGCCGCCGTGGCGCGTGCGGCGGCGGCCGCCGGACTCCTGGTCGGAGTCGACCTCGCCGCGCGGGAGTCGGCCACCATCGGCGGGATGGCCGCCACCAACGCCGGCGGACTGCGCACCGTGCGCTACGGCACCATGGGCGCCCAGGTGCTCGGCCTGGAGGTGGCACTGCCCGATGGATCGGTGCTGACCCGGCACTGCGAGGTCCGGTCCGACAACACCGGATACGACCTGCCCGCGT
>JBFYOR010000063.1:0-4069 GCA_041303695.1 Mycobacterium sp.
CGCGCTATCCGCCCCCGGACCCTGGAAATCAAAGCGCACCACCGCTGGCGTCACCTCCACGACCTCAGTGGGTCCAACTGCGCCATTCGGGTCGCATGTACGGAGCCCGCACCGCGAAATCGTTGAGTTGCCCACCTCGTTCTTTATCCACTGATCGAGGTCGGTCAGGTAATCGGCGCACACCTTCACGTAGACGCCTCCGGTCCATGTGAGCCCGTGCCGTGGCTGACCGCTGATCGTCCAACATGTGGCGCGGTGAACCTTCGCGCCGGCCGGCGTGTGAGTCCGCAAGATGTTGAGCACGAAACCATCGGAATGACGTGCGAGCCACTCCAGATAGCCGGCGTCATCGTCCCGGAACTCCTCAGCACCTTGCTGAACCGACATTTATCTCCCCTCGTCGCGGATTTGACCCCGAACCAAAAAACGCGAAACAGGGCAAGAGTATAAAGATGCGCTCTGACAAATCACGGTGGCCAGCCAGTCGGTGGCCTCTACCGCGGCGATTTGAAACGCACTAATTCTTCCGCCACGAAGGCGCCATCGGAAAACGGAACCTGCAACAGCAACGACCTGAATTCATTCTCGACTCCACTGCACAAAGTGCAACGGAGGTGCAGTCACTCCTGAGAAAGTGCAGTCAAATTCGAAAACCTACATGTAGGTTCCGTTTTCCGTTGGCGAACCGACACCACGGTGAGCTCGGCATTCGACACTGTTCCGCTCTACTTGGCGAGGCGGTTTTTCCGCTTTTCGTGGCGAATCCGAGAACCGTACGGTTGTGCAGCTATTCGCCCCCGTGCGTAATGGTCTCGGGCGGTTGACTTCCAGGCAGCCGAACCAATCCCCTGTCCGCTGCGACGGAGGTGACGCGCCCCCACCTACACGGTGACTGCCGTGAACCGCGCGGCGCCCGGAACGGGCGTGCGACGGCTGGTCGAGAAGTCTGTCGTGGTCAAGTCCACCACGTACGGCACAGGATCGCCGATCGTTCGATAGCCGTACCGGCGGTCGGTGAGATTGCACACCGTCACCCAGCTTGTGACCTCGTCAACCACCTGACCAGGCTTGAACTCCTCGGTGATAATGCCCGCCGGGATGTCGAAGCTGTTGATCACGTGCAGGCATGCCGATTCGGCAGACGCGGCATCGGCGGGCTCGTCGATGAGCAGCACCAGCGCGGCCGCACGTACGAATCGTGAGGGCGGGGTGTAATCGCCGGGCAATCCCCGCAGTCCGCCGCCCTGCCCCAGCGGGTGAAGGGTGCTGTCGCCCACCGTGGTGGTGGGATTGACCGCCGAGATGCCCACGTAGTTGCGCAGGTTGGTGATGTGCCAGTCGAGAAACGGCCCGTTCGTGCCCACCCCAGTGGGGTTGTCGACGATGCTCATTCCCTCGGGACGGAATTCGATGGCCGCCGAGCCCGTGGCGTCGTGCAGCAAGAAGTGCAGCGGCGGACTGAACCCCAAGCCCGGGTCAACGCCCACCACGTTCATGTCTGCCGCGGCGGCCTTGGCCTCCGCAACGTTCTTGCAGGTACCCAGCAGGTAGGCGATGACGTCCATCTCGCCGATGTCGTTGCCCGCGCCTGTCGGCTCCGCGTAGTCGCAGAACCCGGCCATGTATAGCGCGTGAGCACTCAGTCCCTCAGTGTTCATGCCATCTGCAAGAAGCCCGTCACCCCAGGCACCCATGCCGAGGATGCCGCACTGCGGCGTCCAGGCGATACCGTTCTTCACCCCGGCAGAAGTACGCGGCAGCCCCGCCGCCACAACCTGGACCTCCCACGGAATGAGGTCGGGAAACTCCATGGTGCGCCCCACCACAACGGTGCCGTCCGCGGCAGGCTTGATTTTGAAGTTGGTGCACATGCGGTCACTTTATGATGCCGCCGCCCCTGTCCTCCAACCTTCTCCGCCACGAAAAGCGGAATTCCGCCATCGAAAAGCGGAACCTACAACAACAAGAGCTACAAGCAAGCAGCTACTGCCGCGCCATGTTCGTAAACCGCGACAGATGAAGCTGATGAGCGACGGTGATCGTCTTTGTCGGACCGTTGCGATGCTTGCCCAGGATCAGATCGGCCTCGCCGCCACGCGGGTCGTCCCGCTCGAACGCATCGGGCCGGTGCAGCAGGATGACCATGTCCGCATCTTGTTCCAGCGATCCGCTTTCGCGAAGATCCGACACCATCGGCTTCTTGTCGGTGCGCTGTTCGGGTCCGCGGTTGAGCTGGCTGATCGCGACCACCGGAACCGACAGCTCCTTGGCAAGTAGCTTGATGTTGCGGGAGAACTCCGAGACCTCCTGCTGGCGGCTCTCGAACTTCTTGCCAGAGGTCATCAGCTGCATGTAGTCGATGACGATCAGGCGCAGATCCGACTTCTGCGCCAGCCGGCGGGCCTTGGCGCGGATCTCCATCATCGTTAGGTTCGGGGAGTCGTCGATGAACAGCGGTGCCTCGCTGATCTCACTCATCCGCCGGGCCAGCCGAGTCCAGTCGTCGTCGCTCATCCGGCCCGAACGCATATCGGCGAGCTTGATCTTGGCCTCGGCGGACAGCAGTCGCATGACGATCTCGGACTTGCTCATCTCCAGCGAGAAGATGACGCTGGCCATCCGGTGCTTGATGGAGCACGACCGCATGAAGTCCAACCCGAGCGTCGAGTTGTGGGTGGGCACCATCGAGCGCCCGGCCAGATAGAGGTGATCGTCGTCGTCGACCTCGACGCACCGCACCGGGACGCTGTCGATGCGCCGGACGTCGGCCACCCCGAAGGCAGCCGACAGCGGACTGCCGGCCCCGACCAGTTGGCGCACACCCGCGGCGGTCACCAGATCCGCGCCGGCCCGCAGCATCGCGGTGGTGCGGATGCCGCGGCGGGTGGGCCACTGGTGCTCGGCATCGGCGACGATCACGGTGCCGTCGGAGAACTCGACCTCGTAGCAGGGCCGGCCGATCAGGATCTCGGTCGCCGCGACCACCCGGGTGGGGTAGCCGTCCGGCGCCACCAACTCGTCGCCCACCCGGACCGCACCCATGGTGGTCCAGCCGCCCGGGGTCGGCAACGGGGTGTCCAACGCCAGGGCCTTACCGACGCCCGGTCGCGCCGCGACGATGATCATCTGACCCGGATGCAGGCCGTTGGTGACCTCGTCGAGCTCGGTGAACCCGGTCGGCACGCCACGCGAGATCCCGCCGCTGGAGGCGATGGCGTCGATCTCGTCCATGGTCGGCTGCAGCAGCGTTTCCAGCGCGACGAAGTCCTCGGAGGTGCGCCGCTCGGTGACGTCGTAGATTTCGGCCTGGGCGCGGTCGACGACCTCGTTGACATCGGCACCCTCGGCGCCTGCGTAGCCGTACTGCACCACCCGGGTGCCGGCCTCCACCAGTCGGCGCAGCAGCGCCTTCTCGGCCACGATGCCCGCGTAGTACCCGGCGTTGGCCGCGGTGGGCACCGTCGAGATCAGGGTGTGCAGGTACGGCGCGCCGCCGATGCGGCGCAGCAGTCCCCTGCGATCCAGTTCGGCAGCGACGGTGACCGCATCGGCGGGCTCGCCGCGGCCATAGAGGTCAAGGACGGCGTCGTAGACGTTCTGGTGCGCCGGGCGGTAGAAGTCACTGGGGCGTAGCCGCTCGAGCACGTCGGCGATGGCGTCCTTGCTCAGCAGCATCCCACCCAGCACGGACTGCTCGGCAGCGAGGTCCTGGGGCGGCTGGCGACCGAAATCCTCCGCCGGAGCCTGCGCTTGCGCTCCCGGCTGCCCGAGGTCATCGACGACCGCCATCTGGCTCCCCCACCTCCCTGATCATCGATCCCACACCTGTCGAACACGGGTTCGACCCGATGCTTGTCACGATAGATTCCCACCCCGACAACATCGGTGTCCGACGCGTCCGGGTGCACTGCCGAAGGCTCACGGTAGGCGTTGCTGGGACGCGCGCAAACCGAGCCTGTTCATCAACCTGTTAGCGGCCTGTGGAAACTGCCCACAACTGTGTTGGCGGCTTGGGGAGAACCTGTGGATGACGGTGATTTTGACGGGCGTTTTTCCACGTAAACCGCTG
>JBFYOR010000064.1:0-2634 GCA_041303695.1 Mycobacterium sp.
GCCGAGATCGAAGCCGAAACCGGCCGTGCAGCAATGCCTTACGGGGTCCATATCGGCCGGTGGGAGGAGCTCGACGGGCTCGTCGACGCCGTCTACGACCGGTTCGGCAAGCTGGACGTCCTGGTCAACAACGCCGGTATGTCACCGACCTACGACACGCTGGCCGACGTCACCGAGAAGCTGTTCGATACCGTGCTCAACCTCAACATCAAGGGGCCGTTTCGGTTGTCGGTCCTGGCTGGCGAACGGATGGCCGCCGCAGGCGGGGGTGTGATCGTCAACGTCAGCACCCACGGGTCGCTGCGCCCACATCCGTCGTATCTGCCCTACGCCGCGGCGAAGGCCGGCCTCAATGCGCTGACCGAAGGGTTGGCCAAGGCCTACGGCCCCACGGTGCGGGTCAACACCCTCATGCCCGGGCCGTTCCTCACCGATATCAGCAAGGCGTGGAATCTCGACGACGTCAACCCCTTCGCCGGCTACGCCCTGCAGCGCGCCGGCGACCCCGCCGAGATCGTTGGGGCCGCACTGTTCCTGATGTCGGACGCGTCGAGTTTCACCACCGGTTCGATCCTGCACGCCGACGGCGGGTTCCCCTGAACGCTGGCGTCGACTGTGGGCCCTATGCGGCTGGGAGGGCAGTTTTCCCTGCAGAGGCCCCACGCTCGGCGGGCTACTAACGTCCCCGCCTACGGCGTGACGATATTGAACTCCGGGTCCGGCCGGTCGAGTACGCCGAGCAGGGCCTGCAGTGCGCCGGCGTCGCCGCTGACCTCCAGCCCGGGAGAGCTGAAATCGCCCAGCGCCGCAGCCATCAGCCGCATCTTGGCGGCCAGTGTGACCGTCGCCGTGGCGGTCGCCGCGTCGGCGGGCCGCTTGCGGTAGACCAGGACCCCGTTGCGCAACGTCAGCCGGTAGTTGGCGCCGAGGTCGGCGAAGGTCACGTCTAGAGCCAGGTCCAGATTCCACGCCCGGGGTCCGTTGACCGAGATCGCCAGCACGTCGAACATCTGCTCGGGGGTGAGTTGGCTGAGCATGGTCGGTGCCTGCGTGCTCACCGGGGTGCCGAAGTTGCCGGTCCGCAACTCGGTCGACCCGGACAGGAAGAAGTTGCGCCACGTTGCGCACTCCGCCCCGTAGCCCAGCTGTTCCAATGTGTCGGCGTACAACGTTCGTGCGCCCGCATGGTCCTCGTCGGTGAAGATCGCGTGGTCCAACAATGTTGCCGCCCAGCGGAAGTCACCGGCATCGAAGGCCTCCTGAGCAAGCTGGACCACCCGGTCGATACCGCCCATCGCGGCGACGTAGCGCGGGCCGGCCTGTTCGGGCGGGTGCGGCCACAGCCGGCCGGGGTTGCCGTCGAACCAGCCCATATAGCGCTGATAGACCGCCTTGACGTTGTGGTTCACCGAGCCGTAGTAGCCGCGGGTGTGCCAGGCCTGCTCCAATGCGGGCGGCATGGTGAAGTTCTCGGCGATCTCGACGCCGGTATGACCCTGGTTGAGCTGACGCAGGGTCTGGTCGTGCAGATACGCGTACAGATCCCGTTGCAGCGACAGGTATTCCACGATGCGCTCGCGGCCCCAGGTGGGCCAGTGGTGCGAGGCGAACACCACATCGGCGCGGTCCGAAAAGCTGTCGATGGCCTCGGTGAGGTAACCCGACCAGGCGTGCGGATCACGCACCAACGCACCGCGCAGGGTCAGCAGATTGTGCAGGTTGTGGGTGGCGTTCTCGGCCATGCACAACGCCCGGAACTTCGGGAAGTAGAAGTGCATCTCGGCCGGCGCCTCGGTGCCGGGCGCCATCTGGAACTCGATCTCGACACCGTCGACGGTGTGCGTCTCGCCGGTGGTGGTGATGTCGATGGTCGGCACGATGATGCCCACCTCGCCGGTCGACGGGGCCTGCCCGAGTCCGCAGCCGACCTGCCCCTGCGGCCCGCGGTCCAGGGCGGTGCCGTACATGTAGGCGGCCCGACGGGTCATCGCGGTGCCGGCGTAAACGTTCTCCTGCACCGCGTGACCGATGAAGCCCTCCGGTGCCAGCACCGAAACTGTGCCGGCATCCACATCGGCCTGGGTGGTCACCCCCAGCACCCCGCCGAAGTGATCGACGTGGCTGTGGGTATAGATCACCGCGCTGACCGCACGGTCTCCCCGGTGTGTCCGGTACAACGCCAATGCGGCGGCGGCGGTCTCGGTACACACCAGTGGGTCGATGACGATGACGCCGGTGTTGCCCTCCACGAAGGTGACGTTGGACAGGTCCAGGCCGCGGACCTGATAGATGCCGTCGACCACCTCGTAGAGGCCTTGTTTGGCGGCCAGGGCGGATTGGCGCCACAGGCTGGGGTGCACCGACGGGGGCGCGGCAGCCTGCAGGAAGCCGTAGACGTCGTTGTCCCACACCACCCGGCCGTCGGCGGCGTTGATGACACACGGCTCCAAGGCCCCGAGGAAACCACGATCGGCGTCGTCGAAATCGCGGGTGTCGTCGAATGGGAGTGAATTGCGATGGCCTGCGTTGGCAGCCGTGATCGGCGATGTCGGGGCTTTCTGGTCCATTCCGCGAATTGTCCCCTCATGCCTGCGATTGCGCCACGATGTGCGGCAGTCGGACGGTGAACGCAGT
>JBFYOR010000065.1:0-5278 GCA_041303695.1 Mycobacterium sp.
ACGCGGCGGCCGGTCGCTGCTCAACTTCAGCGGCGACCCGGATGCGCAACGGGCCGCCGCCGGCGCGCTGGCCGAACTGGTCGGCCGCAGCAGTGGCGGCGGGCTGCTGGTCGAGCGGATCGACGGGGTGCCGGTGCTGGAGGCCGGTCCCAGCGATACCGCAGAAGCGCTGGTCGCGGCCGGCTTCGCCCGCACCCCGCGCGGACTTCGGTTGCGGTGACGACGTGCCCGAGGGCGACACCGTTTTTCGCACCGCCGCGACCCTGCGCGACGCACTGGTCGGCCACACCCTGACCCGCTGCGACGTCCGGGTGCCCCGCTACGCGACGGTCGACCTCAGCGGCCACACCGTCGACGCGGTGCTCAGCCGGGGCAAGCACCTGTTCATCCGGGTCGGGCCGGCCAGCATCCACTCGCACTTGAAGATGGATGGCAGCTGGCGGGTCGCACCGCGCGGGGTTCCCGCCCACAAGATCCGAATCCTGTTGACAGCAGCCGGTGTCACCGTTGCCGGAATCGACCTGGGCGTGCTGGAGATCCTGGAGCGCGACCAGGATCTGGACGCGGTCGCCCACCTGGGCCCGGACCTGCTGGGCGAGGACTGGAACCCGCGGCAGGCGGCGGAGAACCTCAGCGCGGATCCGGACCGCGGCCTGGCCGCAGCACTACTGGACCAGCGGGTGCTGGCCGGCGTCGGCAATGTCTACAGCAACGAGTTGTGCTTCTTATTCGGCCGCCTACCAACGAGCACGGTGGGCACCCTGGCCGATCCGCAGCGGGTGGTCACCCGCGCCCGGGACATGTTGTGGGCCAACCGGTTACGGCTGAACCGAACCACCACCGGCAATACCAGGCGCGGCCAGCAGCTATGGGTCTACGGCCGCAACGGCCAGCCGTGCCGACGCTGCGGCACCGCCATCGCCCGCGCCGAACAGTCGGATCTGACCGGCGACCGGGTCAGCTACTGGTGTCCGTCGTGCCAGAGCTGAGGGTTCCGTCGGTCTTGTGCCCGATCTTCTCCATCGCCTCGGCGACGGAGGCGTCCAGGGAGTTGATCGTCGAGCGGTCCAGCGGCAGTTCACTGAACGTCCCGGCATTGATCAAGGTGTTCTCCAGTGGCGCCCGGCCATTGGGGTAGACCACCGCGACGATAACGCCGGTGCCGGCTTCCAGCGCCTCACCGATCTCATGCTGCAGGCCGGATCGCAGCTCATGTTCGGCGAACGATGCCACCAGCCCGCCCGCTGCGGCGCCGACGAGCACCGACAGTCCCAGCGGAGGGGCGAACAGTCCTAACAGCAACCCCGCCCCGGCACCCAGTCCGGCGCCGAGCCGGCCGTGCTTGTTGGCCGCCTCCAGCACCTCCGGCTTACCCTCGGCGTTCTTGGTGACCAAGGCGGCGGCGCGCAACTCCAGGCCGTGTTTGCGGCCACGCTCGATATCCTCGAAATCGCTCTTCGCGGAGTCCAGATCTCCGTAAGCAGCAATCACAATCAGTTCGTGATCGTCTTTCATTCAGCGATCCTGGCTCAACCGCCGGCCCTCCGGCTAGGGACCGAAGACCTCAACTGCGCCCGCCGACCCGCTCACGCAGGAACGGCACGACCTCGGCGGCGACGGCGTCGGTCGCTTCCAGCCAGCACCAGTGGCCCACCCCGGGCAGGATCCGGATCTGCGCGCGGGGAAACACCTCGAGTTGGCGGTAGGCCTGTTCAACGGGGATGTAGGCGTCGGCATCGCCGAACACCACCAACGCGTCGTGGTCGTGCTGACGCAACCGGGCCGCCAGCTGATCGGAGTCCGCCGGCCGGGTGGACCGGTACAGCCGCAGCACCGCGCGGCGGGTCTTGGCCGGCATCAGGTGCCCGACGATGGTGTTCACCCACTGCTGAGGCAGCCCCGGATTCTCCCGGGCCAGCACCCCGGCCATCATCTGAGGTTTCAGCGCGCGCATGGACAGCTCGCCCAGGACCGGGGTGCGCCACACCCGGGCCATCCGGTGCCAGCGGTACCCGATCAGCACACCGGTGTTGACGAACGTCACGCTGGCGACGTTGCCGGGATGGTCGGCCGCCCAGGCCGCGGCGAACGGGCCGCCGAAATCGTGCGCCACCAGGTGCACCCGCTCGATGCCGAGTTGGCGGATCACCCCGTCCAGGAAGCGCGCGTAGCTGTAGACCGTGTAGTCCCGGTCGGGGCGCTCATCGGCGGCGCCGAAGCCCGGCAGGTCCGGCGCGACCACGGTGGCGAACCCGGCCACCCGCGTCATCAGCGGCATCCAGTCCGATCCCGCGTCGGGATTACCGTGCACGAACACCACCGCCTCGCCCGGCTGTCCGGCCCCGCCGACCAGCACGGAGGTGGACAGGCCTTCGACGGTGATGCGACGGGTCTCGATCATGCGCGCGAGCTTACGAAACACCGGTGCTCGCCGGTGATCGGGTCGGTGAACTCCAGTCGGTGGGCCAGCAATTGCAACGGCGCGGAGAAGTCGGCCGGGTCCACCTCGAGGATCTGCGGGTAGAGCGGGTCGTTGTCGATCGCCACCCCGAGGCCGGCCATATGCAGCCGCAGTTGGTGGGTACGCCCGGTCCGTGGCGTCAACCGATATCGGCCCCCACCCAACGGCTCCACCAGAGTCTCGGCGTTCGGCTCCCCCGGTTCGACACAGGCCTGCAGGATTCCCCGGTGTTTGACGATCCGATTCGAAACAATCTGCGGCGCAGCCAGATCCGGGGATCCCGACGACCGGGCCAGGTAGGTCTTGGTGACCTCTCCACGGGCGAACAACATCTGGTAGGCGCCCCGGACCGCACGGTGGACGGTGAACATCAGCACCCCTGCGGTCAGCCGGTCCAGGCGGTGCGCCGGGCTCAGTTCCGGCAGGCCGAGGTCGCGGCGCAGCCGAACCAGTGCGGTCTGCGCGATATGTCGCCCGCGCGGCATGGTGGCCAGGAAGTGCGGCTTGTCCACCACCACCATTGTGTCGTCCCCAAAGAGCACCCGAACATCGAACGGCACGTCGACCTCGTCGGCAACGTCGCGGTAGTGATACACGTGCGCCCCGGCCGGAAGGTCGGAGTCCGCACCAAGAACCGTTCCCCGGGCGTCGCGCACCTCTCCGGCGATCACCTTGGCCCTGGCCGCCGGACCGAACCGCCTGCCGAACTCGTCGGCGACATTGCCACCGTGCAGGCGCAGTCGCGCCGGCCCGAGCACATCGCGGATCAAGTCAGGGGCACCGGTTCGAGGATCTCCGCACGGGCCTCGGGCGCGGCGATCCGCAACGCATCGGCGGCGGAGTCGTCGATCTGGCTCTGGGACAGCACTTCGGCCTCCACCCGGGCGACGTAGGTGGCCACCTCGCGGTCGACATCGGCGGCATCCCAGCCCAGGATCGGCGCGACGATCTCGGCGACCTCGCGGGCGCAGTCGACACCGCGGTGCGGGTACTCGATGGAAATCCGCATCCGCCGGGCCATGATGTCCTCGAGGTGCAGGGCACCCTCGGCGGCGGCGGCATAGGCGGCCTCGACGCGAAGGTACACCGGCGCTTCGGCGATCGGCTCGAGCAGGTCCGGCTGGTCGGCGGCCAGCTCGAGGACCTCGTCGATCAGTGAGCCGTACCGGTCCAGCAGGTGGCGCACCCGGTAGGGGTGCAGGTTGTACTGCGCACCCACGTGGTCGGTCTGATTGATCAGGGCGAAGTAGCCGTCGGCACCCAGCAGGGGCACCTTCTCGGTGACCGACGGCGCGACCCGGCACGGCACGAACTCGGCCGCCGCGTCGACGGCGTCGGCCCCCATCACCCGGTAGGTGGTGTACTTGCCGCCGGCGATCGCGACCAGGCCCGGCGTCGGCGAGGCGACCGCATGCTCGCGAGACAGCTTCGAGGTCTCCTCGCTCTCGCCGGCCAGCAGTGGACGCAGCCCGGCGTACACACCGTCGATGTCGTCATGGGTCAACGGGGTGGCCAGCACCGTGTTGACGTGGTCGAGGATGTAGTCGATATCGGCCTTGGTGGCTGCCGGGTGCGCGAGGTCGAGATTCCAGTCGGTATCGGTGGTACCGATGATCCAGTGCGTTCCCCACGGGATGATGAAAAGCACCGACTTCTCGGTGCGCAGGATGATGGCGACCTCGCTGACGATGCGGTCGCGCGGCACCACGATGTGCACACCCTTGGACGCCCGGACCCGGAATCGGCCGCGTTGGCGCGACAGCGCCTGGATCTCGTCGGTCCACACCCCGGTGGCGTTGATGACGACGTGGCCGCGCACGTCGGTCACCGCCCCGTTCTCGGAGTCGCGAACCGTCACACCGACCACCCGGTCACCCTCGGTGAGCAGCGCGACCACCTGGGTGGAGGTGCGAACCACCGCGCCGTAGTGCGCCGCCGTGCGGGCCACCATCATGGTGTGCCGGGCGTCGTCGACCACGGTGTCGTAATAGCGGATACCGCCGATGAGTGAACCGCGCTTGAGCCCGGGAGCCAGCCGCAACGCACCGGACTTGGTCAGATGTCGTTGCGCCGGGACGGATTTCGCCCCGCCGAGCTGGTCGTACAGGAAGATCCCGGCGGCGATGTAGGGCCGCTCCCACACCCGCTTGGTGAGCGGGAACAGGAATGGCAGCGGCTTGACGAGGTGCGGGGCCAGTGTGGTCAGCGACAGCTCGCGCTCGTGCAGTGCCTCGCGCACCAGGCCGAACTCCAACTGCTCGAGGTAGCGCAGACCGCCGTGGAACATCTTGGAACTGCGACTCGAGGTGCCCGACGCGAAGTCGCGGGCTTCCACCAGCGCGACTTTCAGACCGCGGGTGGCGGCATCCAGTGCCGCGCCGGCACCGACCACACCACCGCCGATCACGACGACGTCGAACTGCTCGCTGCCCAGTTGTTCCCAGGCTTCAGCGCGCTGGGATGGCCCGAGGGCCTGCTCGCTCATGCCCGACAGGCTAGTCCAGATCGTCGTGCGCCATCAGCCGACGGGCCGCTTCGACCACCGAACCGGACAGTGACGGATACACCGACAGCGTCTGGGCCAGGTCGGTCACCGAGATGCGGTTCTGGACTGCCAGCGCGATCGGCAGGATCAGCTCGGAGGCGATCGGGGCCACCACCACCCCACCGATCACCACACCGGTGGCCGGCCGGCAGAAGATCTTGATGAAACCGCGGCGCAGCAGCGACATCTTCGCGCGGGCGTTGGTAGTCAGCGGCAGGGTCAGGGTCCGGGCCGGGACGGCGCCGCTGTCGATCGCGGTCGGGGTGCCGCAG
>JBFYOR010000066.1:0-7439 GCA_041303695.1 Mycobacterium sp.
TGCCCGGTGTGCGGGGATACGGTGCGGGAGGTGTCCTTCGCGGACAAGTCCTTTCAGTACTGTCCGAGATGTCAGACCGGCGGCAAGGTGCTTGCCGATCGACGGATGTCGAGGTTGCTGAAATGAGCGGGCCCAACAGCGTGAGACAGCACATTCTCATCACCGGTGCCAGTTCGGGCCTGGGCGCAGGGATGGCCCGAGCCTTTGCCGCCAAGGGCCGTGATCTGGCGCTGTGTGCCCGCCGACTGGATCGGCTCGAGGAACTGAAGGCCGACCTGAACCGGCGCTACCCGGGTGTGACCGTCGCCATCGCGCAACTCGACGTCAACGACCACGACCGGGTGCCAGAGGTGTTCGCCGCCCTGGCCGCCGAAATCGGCGGGGTGGACCGCGTCATCGTCAACGCCGGTGTGGGTAAGGGCGCCCCACTGGGCAGCGGCAAACTCTGGGCCAACAAGGCCACCATCGAGACCAATCTCGTTGCCGCACTGGTGCAGATCGAGACCGCACTGGAGATGTTCACCAAACAGGGATCCGGGCATCTGGTTCTGATCTCCAGTGTGCTGGGCAACAAGGGGGTGGCCGGCGTCAAGGCCGCCTACGCCGCCAGCAAGGCCGGGGTGTCCTCACTGGGGGAGTCGTTGCGCGCCCAATATGCCACCGGCCCGATCACAGTGACCGTGCTGGAGCCCGGATACATCGAGTCGGAGATGACGGCGAAGTCGGCCTCGACAATGCTGATGGTCGACAACGAGACCGGCGTGGCCAAGATGGTCGACGCCATCGAGAAGGAAAAAGGCCGCGCGATCGTCCCGGGCTGGCCGTGGGTGCCGTTGGTCGCGATGCTCAAGGTGCTGCCGCCCCGGTTCACCAAACGGTTCGCCTGAAACCTTTCGCCTGACCTCCCCGCGAGCAGACACAAACTCGCCCTGCGAGGGCACAATTTGTACGAGTTTGCGTCTGCTCGCGCGCTCAGCGAATCCGGCCGCGCTCCTCGCGGTAGCGGCGCACCAGTGCGTCGGTCGAGCTGTCGGTCTGCGGCGCCGGTGCGGCGGCGGAGGTGAGCACCGGCAGCAGTGCCTTGGCCTGAGTCTTGCCCAGTTCCACACCCCACTGGTCGAACGAGTCGATACCCCAGATCACGCCCGCGGTGAACACCTGGTGCTCGTAGAGCGCGATCAGCTGACCCAGCACCGACGGGGTGAGCCGGGTCGCCAGGATCGAGGTCGACGGCTTGTTGCCCGGCATCACCTTGTGCGGCACCACGCTCGGCGGGGTGCCCTCGGCAGAGATCTCCTCAGCGGTCTTGCCGAATGCCAGCACCTGGGTCTGGGCGAAGAAGTTGCTCATCAGCAGGTCGTGCATGGACCCGGTGCCATCGGCGGTGGGCAGGTCGTCGGTGGGTTGGCTGAACCCGATGAAGTCGGCCGGCACCAGCCGGGTGCCCTGGTGTAGCAACTGGTAGAACGCGTGCTGACCGTTGGTGCCCGGCTCGCCCCAGAAGATCTCCCCGGTGCCGGTGCTGACCGGACTGCCGTCGGCGCGGACCGACTTGCCGTTGGACTCCATGGTCAGCTGCTGCAGATAGGCGGCGAACCGGGCCATATCGTTCGAATACGGCAGCACGGCACGGGTTTCGGCGTCGAAGAAGTTCGAGTACCACACCCCGATCAGGCCGAGCAGCACCGGCGCGTTGGAGGCCAGAGGTGCGGAGGCGAAATGGGCGTCGACGAGGTGGAAGCCGGACAGGAAGTCGGCGAAGGCCTCCCGGCCGATCACCGCCATCAGCGACAGCCCGATCGCCGAACACATCGAGTAGCGTCCGCCCACCCAGTCCCAGAAGCCGAACATGTTCGCCGAGTCGATGCCGAACGCTTCGACCAGTTTCTTGTTGGTCGACACCGCCACGAAGTGCTTGGCCACCGCCTCGTCGCCGAGGGCGTCGGTCAGCCAACGTCGGGCCGCGGTGGCGTTGGTCAGCGTCTCCAGCGTGGTGAATGTCTTTGAGGCGATGACGAAGAGCGTTGTGGCCGGATCGAGCCCATCCAGCTTGGCGACCAGGTCCGCGGGGTCGACGTTGGAGACGAACCGCGCCGAGATGCCGGCGTCGGCGTAGTGCCGCAGGGCCTGATACGCCATCGCCGGTCCGAGGTCCGAGCCGCCGATGCCGATATTGACCACCGTCTCGATGCGTTTACCGGTCGCCCCGGTCCACCCCCCGGAGCGCAGTCGGTCGGTGAAGTCGCCCATCGCGTCCAGGACGTCGTGCACATCGGCCACCACGTCCTGACCGTCGACGGTCAACGCCGCATCGCGCGGAAGCCGCAGTGCGGTGTGCAGCACGGCGCGGTCCTCGGAGGTGTTGATGTGCTCGCCGGTGAGCATCGCGTCGCGACGCTGCTCCAGGCCCGCCGCCCGGGCCAGGTCCACCAGCAGCGCCAGGGTTTCGCGGGTCACCCGGTGCTTGCTGTAGTCGATGTAGAGGTCACCGACGGTCAGCGTCAGCTCGCGCCCGCGGGCCGGATCGTCGGCGAAGAACTCCCGCAGCGTGGTGGTGGCGACCTGGTCGTGGTGGCGGCTCAGGGCCTCCCAGGCCGCGCTGGCGGAGATGTCAACACTCATTCCGCAGACCCTATGCGCACGGCCGGTTGACGGTGTAGATGATTGAGCTATGTCTACTCCAGATATTGACCGGTTGTTGGCGTCGGTTCCGACGGGACTCTGGATCGGCGGTGAGGAGCGACCGGGGTCCTCGACGTTCGATGTGACCAACCCGGCCGACGACACCGTTCTGCTCACCGTGGCCAATGCCAACGCCGCCGACGCCATCGCCGCGATGGACGCAGCCAGCGCGGTCCAGCAGTCCTGGGCGGGGACCCCGGCCCGGGAGCGCGGCGAGATTCTGCGGTCGGTGTTCGAGGCGATCATCGCCCGGGCTGATGACTTCGCGACGCTGATGACGCTGGAGATGGGCAAGGTCGTCGCCGAGAGCATGGGCGAGGTGAAGTACGGCGCCGAGTTCTTCCGCTGGTTCGCCGAGGAGGCGGTGCGTATCCACGGCCGGTACACACCGGCGCCGGCCGGCACGGGTCGCATCATCGTCACCAAGCAGCCCGTCGGCCCGTGCTACGCCATCACGCCGTGGAACTTCCCGCTGGCCATGGGAACCCGCAAGATAGGACCGGCGCTGGCGGCGGGCTGCACCATGATCGTCAAGCCGGCCCAGGAAACGCCGCTGACCATGCTGCTGCTGGCCAAGCTGATCGGCGAGGCCGGACTGCCCAAGGGGGTGCTGTCGGTGCTGCCCAGCAATCAGCCGCGTGAGGTCACCACCGCGCTGATCGAGGATGGCCGGTTGCGCAAGATGAGCTTCACCGGTTCAACCGGGGTGGGCAAGGCGCTGCTGAAGCAGTCCTCCGATGCGCTGCTGCGCACCTCGATGGAACTCGGCGGCAACGCGCCGTTCGTGGTGTTCGACGACGCCGATGTCGACGCCGCGGTGGAGGGGGCGATGCTGGCCAAGATGCGCAACGGCGGGGAGGCCTGCACGGCCGCCAACCGGCTCTACGTCGCCAACGACCTGCTCGATGACTTCACCGACAAGTTCGTCAAGAAGATGGGTGAGCTGACTCTCGGCAACGGCCTGGATCCGACGGCCAAATTGGGTCCCCTGGTCAACCCGAAGCAGGTCGCCTCCGTGCAGGAACTGGTGGACGACGCGGTGGAAAAGGGCGCCACCGTCGCAACCGGCGGCCGCTCGCCGGGCGGCCCGGGCAACTTCTACCCGGCCACCGTGCTGACCGACGTGCCCGCTGACGCCCGCATCCTCAAGGAGGAGGTGTTCGGTCCGGTCGCCCCGATCGTCGGCTTCGACACCGAGGAACAGGGCATCGCCGCGGCCAATGACACTGAATACGGTCTGGCGGCCTACATCTTCACCGAGTCACTGGATCGGGCGCTGCGGGTGGCCGAGGCCCTCCAGGCCGGCATGGTGGGCGTCAACCGCGGGGTGATCTCGGATCCGGCCGCGCCGTTCGGCGGTGTCAAGGAGTCCGGTTTCGGCCGTGAGGGCGGCTTCGAGGGTATCGAGGAGTACCTCGACATCAAGTACATCGCGCTGACGCCGTAGCTGCCTTTTTTGGGCGCGCTGATCGCCGCTCAGCGAGGAAGAACGCGCCAAAATTGCGTCGGGCTCAGTGGCCGAGCCGGCCGCGGCCCATCCGCAGCAGCAGCATGGCCAGGTCCTTACCCTCGGCGCCGAGCTCGCTGTAGCGCTCGATCACCTTCATCTCGCGGCTGTGCACCAACCGGGTGCCGCCGGAGGCCATCCGGACCTTGCCGATGGCCTGGGACACCTCGGTGCGCCGTTTGACCGCCGCCAGGATCTCGGCGTCGAGGCGGTCGATCTCGGTTCGCAGGGCGTCGATATCGGTGAGCTCTTCGGTGGTCATGTCGTCGTTCTCCTCTTGTGGGGTTTGTGGTGTCATTCCGGACCGGCCTCGCACAAGAAACGAGCCCCGGATCCGGAATGCGGACCGCGGGGCTCTCGGGTTTGAGCAGCTAAGCCTCCACGGGCACCGCGGACCGGTACCCGTAGAAAAATCGCTGCGGACAATGCACACACGGAGTGTGCCACTCCGACGGCCGCGTGCGCAAAAACCCGTCGCCGAACGGCGGTAGGTTTGGAGCCGATATGACTGTGCACGTAATGGACCGTGAGCCTTCCGGCGCTGCCGAACTTCTCGACGGGCTCAACCCGCAGCAGCGCCGGGCCGTGGTGCATGAAGGCGCGCCGCTGTTGATCGTGGCCGGCGCCGGGTCGGGCAAGACGGCGGTGCTCACCAGACGGATCGGTTACCTGCTGGCCGCCCGGGATGTCGGTTCGGGACAGATCCTGGCCATCACGTTCACCAACAAGGCCGCCGCCGAGATGCGGGAGCGGGTGGCACAACTCGTCGGTCCGCGCGCCCGCACCATGTGGGTCTCGACCTTCCACTCCACCTGCGTGCGGATCCTGCGCAACCAGGCCTCCCTGCTACCGGGGCGCAACTCCAACTTCTCCATCTACGACGCCGACGACTCCCGTCGGCTGCTGCTGATGATCGGCCGGGACATGGGCATCGACGTCAAGCGGTACTCGCCGCGGCTGCTGGCCAACGCCATCTCCAATCTCAAGAACGAACTGATCAGCCCCGAGCAGGCGGTCGCAGCACTGGAACCCGGCGGTGACGACCTGGCCCGTATCACCGCCGAGGTCTATGGGGAGTACCAGCGGCGGTTGCGGACGGCCAACGCGCTGGACTTCGACGACCTCATCGGCGAGACCGTCGCGGTGCTGCAGAACTATCCGCAGATCGCCCAGTACTACCGGCGCCGGTTCCGCCACATCCTGGTCGATGAGTACCAGGACACCAACCACGCCCAGTACGTCCTGGTCCGCGAACTCGTCGGGGTCGGTGCACCGGACACCGATGTGGTGCCGCCGGCCGAACTCTGCGTCGTCGGTGACGCCGATCAGTCCATCTACGCGTTCCGCGGCGCCACGATCCGCAATATCGAGGACTTCGAGCGCGACTTTCCCAACGCCACCACGATCCTGCTCGAGCAGAACTACCGCTCTACCCAGAACATCCTGTCGGCGGCCAACTCGGTCATCGCCCGCAACACCGGGCGCCGGGAGAAGCGGTTGTGGACCGACGCCGGCGAGGGCGAACTGATCGTCGGCTACGTCGCCGACAACGAGCATGACGAGGCGCGGTTCGTCGCCGGGGAGATCGACTCGCTGGCCGATCGCGGTGAGATCACCTATAACGACGTCGCGGTGTTCTACCGCACCAACAACTCGTCACGCGCGGTGGAGGAGGTGTTCATCCGCGCCGGCATCCCCTACAAGGTGGTCGGCGGCGTGCGCTTTTACGAGCGCAAGGAGATCCGCGATATCGTCGCCTACCTGCGGGTGCTGGACAACCCGGGGGACACGGTCAGTATGCGGCGCATCCTCAACACCCCCCGGCGCGGTATCGGCGACCGCGCCGAGGCCTGCGTGGCGGTCCACGCCGAGAACACCGGTTCGAGCTTCGCCGACGCGCTGACCGCCGCCGCCGAGGGCCGGGTGCCGATGCTCAACACCCGCTCGGAGAAGGCGATCGCCGCGTTCGTCGAACTGCTCGACGGCCTTCGCGGGCGTCTGGGCGACGAGTTGGGTGATCTCGTCGAAGCGGTGCTCGACCGTACCGGCTACCGGCGCGAACTGGAGAGTTCCAACGATCCGCAGGACCTGGCCCGGTTGGACAATCTCAACGAATTGGTCAGCGTCGCACACGAATTCAGCATCGACCGGGCCAACGCCGCAGCCCTGCAGGACTCCGGCGGTCCCGAGGGGGATGACGAGGACGCCCCGCAGGCCGGGGTGCTGGCCGAATTCCTGGAGCGGGTGTCCCTGGTCGCCGACTCCGACGAGATCCCGCAGGGCGACGCGGGCGTGGTCACGCTGATGACGCTGCACACCGCCAAGGGCCTGGAGTTCCCGGTCGTGTTCGTCACCGGCTGGGAGGACGGGATGTTCCCGCATATGCGGGCACTGGGCGACCCGGCCGAACTGTGCGAGGAGCGCCGACTGGCCTATGTCGGCATCACTCGCGCCCGTCAGCGGCTCTACCTGAGCCGGGCCAAGGTGCGGTCGTCCTGGGGCCAGCCGATGATGAACCCGGAGTCGCGTTTCCTGCGGGAGATCCCGGACGATCTCATCGATTGGCGGCGTACCGACGCCGCGCCGGCGTTCAGCGCCCCGGTCGCGGGGCGGTTCAGTCCGGCTCAGCAGAGCGGGGGACCCTCACCGATGCGGTCGGGTGCCGGCAAGCGGGCGATGATCGTGCTGGCGCCCGGCGACCGCGTCAATCACGACAAGTACGGACTCGGCCGCGTCGAAGAGGTGTCCGGGGTGGGGGAGGCGGCGATGTCGCTGATCGACTTCGGCAGCGCCGGGCGGGTCAAGCTCATGCACAACCACGCACCGGTGCAGAAGCTCTAACGCTGCGCGGGTCAGCCGGCGTAGCCGCCGAGCGAGACGCCCCGGGCGGCCAGCCACGGCACCGGGTCGGTCTGGCTGGTGCCGCCGAGCAGTACCTCGAAGTGCAGGTGCGGGCCGGTGGAGAAGCCGCGGTTGCCGATGCTGGCGATCTGATCGCCGGCGAAGACCCGCTGACCGATCTGGACGTCCCAGCTGTTGATGTGGCCGTAGAGCGTCACGGTTCCATCGGAATGCCGGATCTTCACCCACGCGCCGTATCCGGAGTTGGTTGGGCCGGCGTCGGCGACCACGCCGTCGGAGACCGCGTAGATCGGTGTGCCGATCGGTCCGGCGAGGTCGACCCCGCCGTGCAGGGCACCCCAGCGGTAACCGAAGCCCGAGGTGAACATCGCCCTGGTCGGCATGACGA
>JBFYOR010000067.1:0-9199 GCA_041303695.1 Mycobacterium sp.
ACCGGAGAACGAGCCGACTGGTGGTGGTACGAACCGTTCCAACCACAAGCACCACCGACCATCAACTGAACGGTTGTTGCCGGCGACGGCCACCCGCGGCCCTCACCACGCCAAGTGGGTACTGCGCGAGGGTGCGGGGACTACGGGCTGGGCGCGACGCTGGAAACCGACGGGGGCGTCAGCCGCGCGCTGCGGGGTCCGTCCTCCGGCCCCATCCGGTCACCGGGTCCCATCTGGCCGCCGGGCCCCATGCCCTTGTGGAACGGCGTGACCAGCATCCGTTGCGGACCGTGGTGTGATCCGCCGTCGCTGTTCTTCCCGAGTATGTATCCGCTGAAGAACACGGTGGCGACGATGAACAGCGAGCCGGCGACGATGCCCACCCAGGCCAGCGCCCGGTAGAGCGGGCCGGGCCGTCCCCGGTGCGGCCGGCGGGTCGCGGTGGCAGTGATGTCCTGGTTCTCTGTTGATTCGGTCATGAGACTCATCCTGGGTCCGGACCTATAGCGCCGGCTTTGTCGTGGATATGAGGCCGCTGTGAAGGCTGCGCGGCGATTCGGCCCTCGGGTTCGCCCCGGGCAGGCTAAGAATCAGGGGTGAGCAATGTGAACCTGACCCAAGAGGAAACCTCGTTGGTCGACGAGACCCGGCCCGCCGCGCTGGCGCATCTCGACGAGGAATCGCTCAAGGATCTGCAGCGCCGGTTGCGCAAGGCGCGGGATAAGCACTTCAGCCTGTTGCGCCGCCAGGGTGCCGCCAGGGTGGAGGCTGAGGGTTCCCGGGGTGCCGCTGCACCGGCGGGTGAGCGAAGCAGCGAGAAGGTGGAGATGTTCGACGAGGCCCTAGCGCGGGTAGGTCAGCGCCTCGAGAGCCTCGAACCGTAGCGGGCCGTAGCGGTCACGGCTTGAACGGGTTGACCGCGAACTGGATCACCCGGTAGGGCGCCCGGTCGCGCGGGCCGGTGTTCCACTGGCTGATCAGCACCCGCACTTCATCCAGCGTCGAGCCGGGCGAGATGTAGCCGCCGTAGGGCTGCGCCAACCGGGTGTCGTCGCGGGGGAGCACTTCCGGGGGCTGCGGCCAGGTGTCGGCCCGCACCACCGTCGTCACCGGAGCGGTCCCCAGTCCGGTCGGGTGCGCGGCGACCCGGATCTCCATATTGCCGTTACTGGCATTGAAATAGGACAGCACCGCCCTACCGTCGATCTGGCGCAGGTTCATCTCGCCCACCTGGTCGGGCCACAGCGGTGTGGCCGGCGAGTTCCATCCGGCCGACCAGCCCTGCCAGCGGGACCGGTCGGTGAACCATTGCGGCGCAACGCGATACAACCGCAGGGGCGCCGAGCGATTGAAGTTGTTCGCCACCACGTACACCCACCCGCGCGGGGACTCCGCGGTGGGAATCGGGTCGTAGTACCCGCTGATCTGGGTCTGGGCGCCGGCAAGATAGTCAGCCGGGCGAACCGAGTCGGCGACGGTCATCCATCCGGCGCGGCCCGGTTCGGCTCGCACCAGCCGCGACGACGCCGGCACCAGGTTCCTGGTGGTGGTCACCATCAGATAGTTCTGCCGGTTGATCTGCACGACGCCGGCCGGCAGCTGTGAGGCGCCGGGCGGTGCCGGCTCGGCCAGCAGTGGCTTGTCCACCCCCGTGACACCGGTGTAGCGGATGCCGTCCGGGTCGTTCACCGAATCGACGTCGACCCGCAGTGCCACCGGCGTGAACCAGCGGCCGAAACCCACGCCCTGACCGGCGAAGCTGTCACCGCAGATCTGCTGCAGTTCGGTCCGGAAGTCCATGAACTCGCACAGGTCGGTGGCACCGATGCCGAAATCGCCGGTCGCCGTGCCGGTTCCGGCCACTGGACCGACCCGCACCACCTGACCCGGTGCCAGCGGCGGCAGGATCGGACTCGGGGCGGGGTTGGCCGGAGCTGCCGTCGCGGACGGAGCGGTGAGCACCAGTGTCGCCGCGACAACCCCGATGGCCTGGGCCACTGACGGTAACGCGACCCGACCCATCGGCACCGCTATCGGATCTGGGCTGCCAGCAGCTCGGCGATCTGGATGGTGTTGAGCGCCGCGCCCTTGCGGAGGTTGTCCCCCGATACGAACAGGGCAAGTCCGCGGCCGTCCGGCACACCGGGATCTCGGCGGATCCGGCCCACCAGCGAATCATCGACGCCTGCGGCGGCCAGTGGCGTCGGCACGTCCACCAATGTGACGCCAGGCGCGCCGGCCAGTAGTTCGCTGGCGCGCTGCGGTGAAATCGGCTGGGCGAACTCCACGTTGAGCGACAGCGAATGTCCGGTGAAGACCGGGACCCGTACACAGGTGCCGCTGACCGCGAGGTCCGGGATGCCGAGGATCTTGCGGCTCTCGCTGCGCAGCTTCTGGTCCTCGTCGGTCTCGCCGGATCCGTCGTCGACCAACGAGCCGGCCAGCGGGATCACGTTGAACGCAATGGGAGCAACGTATTTCGCCGGAGCCGGGAAATCGAGTGCGCCGCCGTCGTGCACCAGGTGCTCGACACCATCGATGACGGCACGGGCCTGGGCGGCCAACTCCTCCACCCCGGCCAGTCCGCTGCCGGATACCGCCTGGTACGTCGAGGCGATCATCCGGACCAGGCCTGCCTCGTCGTGCAACGGCTTGAGGACCGGCATCGCGGCCATCGTGGTGCAGTTCGGGTTGGCGATGATGCCCTTCTTCAGCGACACGTCGCGCACGTCGCGGTCGAAGTTGACCTCACTGACCACCAGTGGAACGTCCGGGTCCTTGCGCCAGGCCGACGAGTTGTCGATAACCACTGCCCCGGCCGCGGCGAACCGCGGCGCCTGCACCCGCGACATCGTCGCACCGGCCGAGAATAGCGCGATGTCCAAACCGGTCGGGTCTGCGGTCTCGGCATCCTCGACCTCGATCTCCTGCCCGCGGAAGGTCAGCTTGCGGCCCTGTGATCGGGCAGAGGCGAAGAACCGGACGCTGGTGGCGGGAAAATCCCTCTCCTCCAACAGTTTCCGCATGACGACGCCAACCTGACCGGTGGCACCAACCACTCCGATGCTGATTCCCCGGTCGCTGCGCTCCTGCCCGCCGATGCTGACCACGGATCTACCGCCCCGAGCCCGCATAGACCACGGCCTCTTCGTCGCCGCCGAGGTTGAACGCCTCATGCAGTGCGGCGACCGCCTTGTCCAGTTCGGAGTCCTTGATCAGTACCGAGATGCGGATCTCAGAGGTGGAGATCAGATCAATGTTGATCCCGACCCGGGCCAGCGCTTCACAGAACGTCGCCGTCACGCCGGGATGGCTGCGCATGCCCGCGCCCACCAGTGACACCTTGCCGATGTGATCATCGAAAAGCACGCTGGTGAAACCGATCTCATCCTGCAGCGAGGTCAGCTTCTGCACCGCGGTCGAGGCGGAGTCGCGCGAGCAGGTGAAGGTGATATCGGTCTTGCCGTCCTCCACCTTGGAGATGTTCTGCAGCACCATGTCGATGTTGACGTCGGCGTCGGCGACCGCGCGGAAGACCTTGGCCGCATAGCCCGGAACGTCAGGCACCCCGATGACCGTGACCTTGGACTCGCTGCGGTCGTGGGCAACTCCGGTCAGGATGGCGTCTTCCATGGGCATGTCCTCTATCGATCCGGTGACGATGGTGCCGGGCTTGTCGGAGTACGACGACCGGACGTGAATCGGAACGTGATAGCGCCGGGCATATTCGACGCACCGCAGCATCAGCACCTTGGCCCCGCAGGCGGCCATCTCGAGCATCTCCTCGAAAGTGACCGTATCCAGTTGCCGGGCGTTGGGCACGATGCGGGGGTCGGCGGTGAAGATGCCGTCGACGTCGGTGTAGATCTCGCAGACGTCGGCGTTCAGGGCGGCAGCCAGCGCGACGGCGGTGGTGTCGGACCCGCCCCGGCCCAGCGTCGTGACGTCCTTGCTGTCCTGGCTCACACCCTGGAATCCGGCGACGAGAACGATGTTCCCCTCATCAAGCTCGGCCCGGAGTCGACCGGGGGTGACGTCGATGATCTTGGCGTTGCCATGCGTTCCGGTGGTGATCACCCCGGCCTGCGAGCCGGTGAACGAGCGGGCCTGGGCGCCGAGGGACTCGATGGCCATCGCCACCAGCGCGTTGGAAATCCGCTCACCGGCGGTCAGCAGCATGTCGAGTTCACGGGGCGGCGGCGACGGGCACACCTGGCGGGCCAGGTCGAGCAGATCGTCGGTGGTGTCCCCCATCGCCGAGACCACCACCACGACGTCGTTGCCCTGGCGCTTGGTCTCCACGATCCGCTCAGCCACACGGCGGATCCGCTCGGCGTCGGCCACCGAGGATCCGCCGTACTTCTGCACGACGAGCGCCACTGTCCGCCCTTTCCGGGATGGGATGTGGTTCTAAGGATAAAGGGTGCGCACCGCCGCTTCTCCCGCGCTGGTTCGCGGGTATTCTCGCTGCGATGCCCGACCAGCCCGCTGACCGAGTCGCCCACACCCAGGTTCCGATCCACCCGCCGATCGCGCAGCGGTGGAGCCCGCGAGCCTTCGACCCTGATGCGGTGCTCACCGACGAGCAGGTCACCGCTCTGCTCGAGGCCGCCCGCTGGACCGCCACCTGGGGCCGCCGCCAGCCCGTGCGCTTCCTGGTGGGCATCCGCGGCGACGACACCTTCGCCGCCCTGTCCGATCTGCTCAACCGCGGCAACGCCTGGGCGAAGACGGCCGGTGCCCTGATCCTGCTGTGTGCCGACGAAGGCGATGACGACAACTCTGCGCTCTACAGCGCGGTCGACGGCGGGTCGGCGATGGCCAACCTCAGTATCGAGGCGGTCGCCCGGGGCCTGATCAGCCATCCGATGGCCGGGTTCGATGTCGACGGCGCCCGGGCGGCGTTCGATGTTCCGGCCGGGGTGCGGCCGCTGATGGTGATCGCGGTCGGGAGTCTTGGCGACTACGCAACAGCCGATCCGCAGGTCCTCGAGCGCGACAGCATGCCCCGTGAGCGCCTTCCGTTGGAGCAGATCGCGTTCCGGCAGACCTGGGGCCGGCCCTGGCGCTGAGCCGGCTAATCGACCACTGAGGTAGCCAGCCCGGCTCCGCCGGCCAGCGTCGCGACCACCAACAGCAGGGCCAGCGCGGGCCAGACCCACATCACCGCGCCCCGCCTACTCGCCGCAACCATGCCCACCAGGGCGATGACGCCGGCGACCCCGATTCCACCCCAGGCCACGATGTAGGCGAGGACCAGCCGGGACTGATTGCAGTTGTTGGGTCCGCACGAGTCGGTGGCCATGACGAAGAACAGCGAGAACCACAACGACGCCAGCGCGGCCAACCCGGCGAGGGCACTGAATATGGCGGTGGCGGCGGTGTCCAGGCCCGACCGGCGGTACGGAACCGGGTACGGGTGTGTCATGCCACGACTCGCCTGGTGTCCCATGCCACGACTATGCCCGGTGGGGCAACCGGCGTACAGTGAGTCTCGTGCAGCGGGTGCTCCTCCTCGGACGCCGCGGCGGGGTCTGAACCAGACTGGCTTCCCGTCGCGGGTTTTCGTGATGCGGCCGGTCTGAAGTCCCCCTCCCCCACTTTCCGGAGTTGATCGTGACCACCCATTCAGGATTCTCAACGTCGTCCGAGTCAGTCGACGCCTATATCTCCGCACGCACCATCAAGACCCCGGCCGGACCGCGCCGAGACGGCCAGGCGGCGTGGAACACCCAGCGCAACTCGGCGATGCCGGTGGACCGCTACCGCCCGTTCGCCCGGGAGGTCGAGCCCGTCACGCTGCCCGACCGCCGCTGGCCGGACGTCGTCATCGACGCCGCACCGGGGTGGTGTGCCGTCGACCTGCGCGACGGCAACCAGGCCCTGATCGACCCGATGAGCCCGGCCCGCAAGCGCAGGATGTTCGAGTTGCTGGTCCGGATGGGCTACAAGGAGATCGAGGTCGGCTTCCCGTCGGCAAGCCAGACCGACTTCGACTTCGTCCGCGAGATCATCGAGCAGAACGCCATCCCGGACGACGTCACCATTCAGGTCCTCACCCAGTGCCGGCCGGAGCTGATCGAGCGGACTTTCGAGGCCTGCGACGGCGCCCCGAACGTGATCGTCCACTTCTACAACTCGACCTCGATCCTGCAGCGCCGGGTGGTGTTCCGCGCCGATCGCGACGAGATCAAGAAGATCGCCACCGACGGCGCCCGAAAGTGCCTGGAGGAACAGGCCAAACACCCCGGAACCCGGTGGCGCTACGAGTACTCACCGGAGTCCTACACCGGAACCGAACTGGAGTACGCCAAGGAAGTCTGCGACGCGGTTGCCGACGTGATCGCGCCTACGCCGGAGTGGCCGCTGATCATCAACCTGCCCGCCACCGTGGAGATGGCCACGCCCAACGTCTACGCCGACTCCATCGAGTGGATGAGCCGCAATCTGGCCCGCCGCGACTCGATCATCCTGAGCCTGCACCCGCACAATGACCGCGGAACTGCCGTCGCCGCAGCGGAATTGGGCTATCAGGCCGGTGCTGACCGCATCGAGGGGTGCCTGTTCGGCAACGGTGAGCGGACCGGAAACGTATGCCTGGTGACCCTCGGGCTGAACCTGTTCTCCCGCGGCGTGGACCCGCAGATCGACTTCTCCAACATCGACGAGATCCGCCGCACGGTGGAGCACTGCAACCAACTGCCGGTGCCCGAACGTCACCCCTACGGCGGAGACCTGGTGTACACCGCGTTCTCCGGTAGCCATCAGGACGCCATCAACAAGGGCCTGGACGCGATGAAGATCGCCGCCGACGAAGCCGACGCCGATGTCGAGGACATCCTCTGGCAGGTGCCGTATCTGCCTATCGACCCCAAGGATGTCGGGCGCACATACGAGGCCGTCATCCGGGTGAACTCGCAGTCCGGCAAGGGCGGAGTGGCCTACATCATGAAGGCCGACCACGGACTGGTGCTGCCACGCCGGTTGCAGATCGAGTTCAGCCAGGTCGTCCAGCGGATCACCGACGGTGAAGGCGGCGAGGTTTCCTCCAAGGAGATGTGGGACGTCTTCGCCGACGAGTACCTCGCGCCGATCCGCCCCCTGGAACGCATCCGGCAGCGGGTGATCGGCTCGGAGGTCGACGGCGGAATCGATGTCATCGAGGCTGTCGTGAAGGTCAACGGGACCGAGACCGAGATCCGGGGCGAGGGCAACGGACCGTTGGCCGCCTTCGTCGACGCGCTCGGCTCCGTGGGCATCGACGTACATGTTCTGGACTATTCGGAGCACGCCATGTCGGCCGGCAAGGAGGCCGCCGCGGCCGCCTACGTCGAAGCATCGGTGGGCGGCCGGACGGTGTGGGGTGTCGGTATCGCCACGTCGATCACGACAGCTTCGCTGCGGGCAGTGGTCTCCGCCGTCAACCGGGCGGCGCGACCGAGCTAGAACAGCGCGAACTGCTGGCCCTGATCGACAGACTGCTCGAACTCCTCGATTCCGACGCCGTCGGCGACCGCGGCGACACTGCGCATGAACTGCTCGTCGGACACCGTCGGTACACCGAGCTCACGGGCCTGGAACCCCTTGCCGTGCGCGGGAATCTGCTCATTGCAGATCACCAGCGACGTTTCCGGGTCCACCGCCTCGGTATAGGCCAGGCCGGCGTGCAGGATCCGTTCCACCAGTTCCTCATGGGTGCGCTTCACCTCCGCCGACAACGCCACCCGCATGCCCTGTACCAGCGGGCCACCGCGCTGGTACCGGCCCGGATTCTGGTACGGGCAGGGCATGCGCGAGGCCAGCATCTTCAGCGGACGCAGTTCCTCGTGTGTGACGGCGCCGTTGGGCCAGCGACGCCGCGTCACCGGCCGGACCGGAAGCCACAGTTCACGTTCCTGGGCCCGTTGTAACGCCGGAGTCAGCACCCGGGACAACACCAGCGCGTCATCGAAGGCATCGTGAGCCCGGGTCTGGGTGACATTCCAGTGCCGCGCAAGGGTTTCCAGTCGCAGGTTCTCCAAGCCCAGATCGAGCCTTCGAGCGAGTTCGACGGTGCACATGACGCTGTCGATGGGCAACACGGTGCAGGCGAGTTCGGCCTCGGCAACCAGGAACGAGTAGTCGAAGGCCGCGTTATGGGCGACCAGGGTGCGTCCGTGCATGAGATCGGCGACGTCATGGGCGATATCGGCGAACCGCGGCTGGTCTTCCAGCATCTCGGTGGTCAGCCCGTGCACATGCGTCGGACCCGGGTCGACACCAGGGTTGAGCAGGCTGACGACGGAGTGCTCGACGTTTCCGGCCGGGTCCAGCGCCAGCGCGGCGATGCTGAGAACTCGGGCCTTGCCGGGGCTGAAGCCCGAGGTCTCGACGTCGACGACGACCCAGCCCTCGCCCGCGTCGCGGGCCGGACGACCCCAGTTGTGGCTCACAAAACCCAGGATGGCACGTGCCCCCGACAGCCCGGGGTAGATCCCCCCCGTGTCGGCCGCCGGGCTGCCCGGCCGATGTTTCCCGGCCGGCGAATACACTGACCTGCCATGCCACGGCCATCGATGACAGCGCGCGCACGCGCGGCGCTGGCGCTGGGGTCGGCCGCCCGCTGGGCCTCCCGGGTGACCGGACGCGGTGCCGGGGCGATGATCGGCGGCCTGGTGGCGATGAAGCTGGATCGCTCGATCCTTGGCCAACTCGGCACCGGACGGCGCACCGTCGTTGTTACCGGCACCAATGGCAAATCGCCCACCACCCGGATGGTCGCCGCGGCGCTCGGCACCCTGGGCGGTCAGCCGGTGGCCGGCCGCCGGCATCAGAGGGTCGCGACCAACAGCGAGGGTGCCAATATGGACGCCGGACTGGTGGCCGCCCTGGCCGCCGACCGGGACGCCACACTGGCCGCCCTGGAAGTCGACGAGATGCACGTGCCGCACGTGGCCGACGCCGTCGAGCCCACCGTTATCGTGCTGCTGAACCTCTCCCGCGACCAGTTGGACCGGGTAGGCGAAATCAATCACATCGAACGCACCCTGCGGGCCGGCCTGGCCCGGCACCCAGCTGCCGTGGTGGTCGCCAACTGCGACGATGTGCTGATGGCCTCGGCGGCCTACGACTGCCCGAATGTGGTGTGGGTGGCCGCCGGCGGCGGATGGTCGGGCGACTCGGTGAGCTGCCCGCGCAGCGGTGAGGTGATCGTCCGCGA
>JBFYOR010000068.1:0-3299 GCA_041303695.1 Mycobacterium sp.
TGCCGGCGTCGGCCCGCAGATCGCCGGGCAGGCCCAGCACCCGCTCGCCGAGGATATTGCGCATCACTTCCGAGGTGCCGCCCTCAATGGTGTTGGCCCGGCTGCGCAGATAGCGCTGCTGGATCGGTCCGCGCCAGTCGCCGGTACCGGCGTTTGCGCCGTACATGGCGTAGCTGTGGTACAGGATTCCCTCGGCGCCAAGAAGATCCATGCAGAACTCGTAGATGCGCTGATTGAGCTCAGCACCCACCATCTTGCCGATCGACCCCTCTGGGCCCGGGCCGCCGGCGGTGGCCGCCGCGCGCGAGCGCTCCGAGGTGAGCCGCTGCGCCTCGGCCCGCAGCCATAACTGCGTGAGACGGTCGCGCAGCACCGGGGTGTGCAGTTCCGGTCGGGCGGCCCACAGTTCCACGGCGTCGGCGATGGTTCCCGCGCCCCGGCGGCTGCCGCTTGCGCCCAGTGCGCTGCGCTCGTTCATCAGCGTGGTCATCGCCACGCGCCAGCCGTCGCCGACCGCCCCGAGACGGTGCGCGTCGGGAATCCGCGCCTCGGTGATGTAGACCTCGTTGAACTCCGCCTGGCCGGTCATCTGCCGTAGCGGCCGGCATTCCACGCCGGGGGCGTGCATGTCCAGGATGAAGTAGGTCAGTCCCTTGTGCTTGGGGGCGTCCGGGTCGGTGCGGGCCAGCAGCAACCCCCACCGGGACTTGTGGGCCAGGCTGGTCCACACCTTCTGACCGGTGATGATCCATTCGTCGCCGTCGAGCACCGCCGAGGTTGCCAAGCCGGCGAGATCGGAACCGGCACCGGGCTCGGAGAACAGCTGGCACCAGATGTCCTCGGTGGTGGCCAACGGGCGCAGGAAGAATTTCTTGAGCTCGTCGCTCTGGGCGTGCTCGCGCACCGTCGGGGCCGCCATCCCGAAGCCCATCGGGTTCAGTCCCAGTGGCACCGGTCCACCGGCACCCTGCAGGATCGTGTCGGCGACTGATTGCAGCCCGCGTGAGAGTCCGAGCCCACCCAGTCCAACCGGGAAGTGCACCCAGGACAGCCCGGCGTCATAACAGGCGCCCAGGAACTCGGTGACGGGAACCTGTTTGGGGTCGTGTTCAGCCACCACCGCCTGGGCCAGTTCGGCGACCCGACCGGCGTCTCCAACGCTGCTCATGAACTCACGATAGCTTCCGGTGGGTGTCGTCTAGCATTCGAGCGATGGGGCCGGCACGGGCGTTACGAGGAGGCCTCGATGAGTAAGGGTCGATCACTGGCATTGGTCGCGGTGGCCTACGTCATCGCCATCGCGGCGGCGGCGGCGTGGCTGCTCTGGGGGCCGCGCACCGGCCGGTTGTGGCTGGACACCCTGATCGCCGACATCGTGGCCACCCTCGTGGTGTTCGTGTTCAGCCGCGTCTACCGAAACTCCAGCTTCTACGACGCCTACTGGAGTGTGATCCCGCCGCTGCTGTTCGGCTATTGGTGGTGGCAGGGGCCGATCGGTACGGATGGATCGGGCGCGCTGCGTTGCTGGCTGCTCGCGGTGGTGATCGGGTACTGGGCGGTGCGCCTGACCGGCAACTGGGTCTACGGCTTTTCCGGCCTGCACCACGAGGATTGGCGCTATCCGATCCTGCGGGAGGGCGCCGGGCGATTCGAGTTCCTCGCCGATCTGTTCGCGATCCACCTGTTTCCCACCCTGCAGGTCTTCGTCGGGATGATTCCGGTCTACGTCGCGGTGACCCGGCCCGGTGACGGGTTGGTCTGGCTGACCTGGGTGGCCTTCGCGGTCGGCGTCGCCGCTGTCACGCTCGAACTCGTCGCGGACATTCAGATGCACCGGTTCGTGGCCGCGCGCCGGCCCGGTGCGGTGATGGACACCGGACTGTGGGCGTGGTCGCGCCACCCCAACTACCTGGGTGAGATCGGCTTCTGGTTCTCCCTGGCGCTGTTCGGGATTGCCGCCGCGCCGCAGGCTTGGTGGTGGCTGTTCGTCGGGGTGGCGGTGATGGTGGCGATGTTCCTGGGCGCCAGCATCCCGATGATGGAGAAGCGCAGTCTCGAGCGCCGGCCGAACTACCAGGGGGTCGTCGACCGGGTCCCGCGACTGGTGCCGCGCCCGCCTAGGAAAGCCGCGCGATGAGCGCGGGCCGGCAACGAGTCGTCATCGCCGGTCTGGGGGATAGCGGGCTGCTGACCGCGATCCGGCTGGCCCGCTCCGCCGAGGTGGTGGGCATCTCGGCCAAGCCGGGTTTGGTCAGCGGCCAGGAACTCGGCGTGCGACTGGCCCGTCCGGCCGAGTGGGCACGGGACTACTGGGTGCCGTTCGACCGGTACCGGGGATTGGACCGGGTTCGCACCGTGCAGGCCAGGCTGACCGGGGTCGATCTGGCCCGCCGGGTGGTCCGCGGCCGCCGCGACGACGGCACTGAAGTCGTCGAACCCTATGACACTCTTGTCATTTCGACCGGGGTGAGCAACGGGTTCTGGCGACGTCCCGAGGTGCAGTCCCCGGCCGAGATCAATACGGAGCTCACCGCGGCCCACGACCGGTTGGCGGCTGCGCGGTCGGTGATCGTGATCGGCGGGGGCGCGGCTGCGGTCAGTGCCGCCGCCAATATCGCCGCGCGCTGGCCGGGTACCCGTGTCGATCTGTACTTCCCGCACGAACGTCCGCTCCTCGAACATCACCCACGGACCTGGGAACATCTGCGCCGCAGGCTGATCCGGCTGGGGGTCGGACTTCATCCGGGTCACCGGGCGCAGGTGCCGGCGGGTTTCGCCCTCGATGCGATCACCAGCGGCGAGGTGCGCTGGAGCACCGGCCAGCCACCGGTTCGTGCCGATGCGGTGCTGTGGACCATCGGCCGGGTACGTCCCAATACCGACTGGTTGCCGGCCGACCTGCTCGACGAGCACGGATTCGTCCACGTCACCCAAGAGTTGCGAGTACCCGGCCGATGGTCCACAGCACCGCATCGGCCCGAACGGGTGGCTGGCCGGTGCTCCAGCGCACCTCGTCACTGGTGATCGCATCGAGGGCGAAACCATCCGGCACCTGCGCCCGATGGCCCGGATGCAGTCCGATTCCCAGCCGGATCAGCCTGCGCTGCAGGTGTTCCCAGGTCCGCGGGTGGTGTTCGAGGAGCGGCCGGTCGTGTGGGAAGTACAGGTCGACGCGGGTACCCGGCCAGCGCGCGGCGACATTGGCGGCGGCGCTGACCGCAGCCGCTCCCCCACCGATCACGATCACCGACCGCGCAGCCGCCAACCGGTCGTGGGCCGCGGTGAGTTCAGCATTGATC
>JBFYOR010000069.1:0-8596 GCA_041303695.1 Mycobacterium sp.
CCAAGGGGCACGTCCTTCTCGAAGGTGTTCCCGGGGTCGCCAAGACGCTGGCCGTCGAGACGTTCGCCAAGGTCGTGGGCGGCACCTTCGCCCGGATCCAGTTCACCCCCGACCTGGTGCCCACCGACATCATCGGCACCCGGATCTACCGCCAGGGCCGCGAGGAGTTCGATATCGAGCTCGGTCCGGTCGTGGTGAACTTCCTACTGGCCGACGAGATCAACCGCGCCCCGGCCAAGGTCCAGTCCGCGTTGCTGGAGGTCATGGCCGAGCGCAAGATCTCGATCGGCGGCAAGACCTACCCGCTGCCCAAGCCGTTCCTGGTGATGGCCACCCAGAACCCGATCGAGAACGAGGGTGTCTACCCGCTTCCGGAAGCCCAGCGCGACCGGTTCCTGTTCAAGATCAACGTCGACTACCCGTCGCCGGAGGAGGAGCGCGAGATCATCTACCGGATGGGGGTCACCCCGCCGGAACCCAAGGCGATCCTCGAGACCGGCGACCTGCTGCGACTGCAGGACGTCGCGGCGAACAACTTCGTGCACCACGCCCTGGTCGACTATGTGGTCCGAGTGGTGACCGCCACCCGGCGGCCCGAGCAGTTCGGCATGCCGGACGTCAAATCGTGGATCGCCTTCGGCGCCTCTCCACGCGCCTCCCTGGGCATCATCGCCGCCGCCCGGGCGCTGGCCCTGGTCCGCGGTCGCGACTACGTCGTGCCCCAGGACGTCGTGGAGGTCATTCCCGATGTGCTGCGGCACCGTCTGGTGCTGACCTATGACGCGCTGGCCGATGACGTGAAGGCCGACACCGTGATCGGCCGGATTCTGCAGACCGTCGGGCTGCCCCAGGTGAATGCGGTTCCGCAGCAAGGGCATTCGGTGCCCCCGGCGGGTGTCCCGGCGGGAGCACCTGTGGCTCCGCCGGCCGGCGCCACCGCTCGGTGAGCGAGTCGACGTCAGCCGCTGAGCCAGTCGATCGGGCTCAGTCCGTTCACCCGCCGTCGTTCCAGCGCGGTGAGATCGGTGACGCCAAGCTCTCGGCCGCGCTGCGCACCCTTGAGTTGACGGTCAAGCGCAAACTGGACGGCGTTCTGCACGGCAATCACCTCGGGTTGCTCCCGGGGCCCGGCTCGGAACCGGGGGATTCGCGGCCGTATCAGCCCGGCGACGATGTCCGGCGGATGGACTGGTCGGTGACCGCGCGCACCACCCATCCCCATGTGCGCCAGATGATCGCCGACCGCGAGTTGGAGACCTGGCTGGTGGTCGACGTCTCGGCCAGCCTGGACTTCGGCACCACCGGCTGCGAGAAGCGTGACCTCGCCGTCGGTGCCGCCGCGGCCATCACCTACCTCAACAGCGGAGGCGGCAACCGGATCGGCGCGTTGATCGCCAACGGCAAGGACATCATCAGGGTCCCGGCCCGGTCGGGTCGTCAGCATGAGCAGACCTTGCTGCGGGCCATCGCCACCGCACCGCGGGCGCCGTTGGGCGTGCGCGGTGATCTCGGCGCTGCCATCGACGCCCTGCGCCGGCCGGAGCGCCGGCGCGGGATGGCGGTGATCATCAGCGATTTCCTCGGTCCCGTCGACTGGTTCCGGCCGTTGCGGGCGATCGCCGCCCGCCACGAGGTGCTCGGCATCGAGGTGCTCGACCCCCGCGATGTGGAACTGCCCGATGTCGGCGACGTGATTCTGCAAGACACCGAATCGGGCATCACCCGCGAATTCACCATCGACGCGCAACTGCGCGACGACTTCGCCCGGGCTGCCGCGATCCACTCCGATGAGGTCGCGCGCACGCTGCGCCGGTGCGGTGCACCGCTGATGAAGCTGCGTACCGACCGGGACTGGATCTCCGATATCGTGCGGTTCGTCGCCTCGCGGCGCCGGGGCGCGATGGCGGGCGTCCAGTGACCGTCGCGGGGGGTGCCCGATGACCGTGCCACTGCTCGGCCCGATGGCGCTGACGAATTTCGCCCACCCGTGGTTCTTCCTTTTCCTGCTGGTGATCGCCGGCTTGGTGGCGCTCTACATCGTCGTCCAGCTGGCCAGGCAGAAGCGCATTCTGCGGTTCGCCAATATGGAACTGCTGGAAAGTGTTGCGCCGCAACGTCCCAACCGGTGGCGTCACATTCCCGCGATCCTGCTGGTCTCCTCGCTGGTGCTGCTGACGGTGGCGATGGCCGGGCCGCAGAACGATGTACGCATCCCACGCAACCGTGCGGTGGTCATGCTGGTGATCGACGTGTCGCAGTCGATGCGGGCCACTGACGTCGAGCCGAGCCGGCTGGCCGCCGCTCAGGAGGCCGCGAAGCAGTTCGCCGACCAGCTCACCACCGGTATCAACCTCGGCCTGATCTCCTACGCCGGCACCGCCACGGTGCTGGTCTCGCCGACGACGAACCGGGAGGCCACCAAGGCCGCGCTGGACAAGCTGCAGCTGGCCGATCGCACCGCCACCGGTGAGGCGATCTTCACCGCACTGCAGGCCATTGCGACCGTCGGGGCGGTCATCGGCGGTGGTGACGAACCGGCGCCGGGACGCATCGTGCTGATGTCGGACGGCAAGGAGACCGTGCCGTCCAACCCGGACAATCCCAAGGGTGCCTTCACCGCCGCGCGGACCGCCAAGGACCAGGGCGTGCCGATCTCCACGGTGTCCTTCGGTACCCCGTACGGCTACGTCGAGATCAACGACCAGCGCCAGCCGGTACCCGTCGATGAGGACATGCTCGACAAGATCGCCGAACTGTCTGACGGCAACCACTATTCCGCGGCGACCCTCGAGCAGCTCAAAGAGGTCTTCACCTCGCTGCAGGATCAGATCGGCTACGAGACCGTCAAGGGTGACGCCAGTGTCGGCTGGTTGCGGCTGGGCGCGCTGGCGCTGGCACTGGCCGCGTTCGCCGCGCTGTTGATCAACCGGCGACTGCCGGGCTGACCCGCCCGCCCAGATCGACCTCAGGGTCGCTGATCTGCGGTCAGTCGCAACCATGGTGTCGATTTCAGCGCCGCCAACCGCAGGCACTAAGTTGACGGGCATGAGCAACACCACCGATGCCGACTCCCGCGAGGGCGGCAAACCGGCGTTCGTGCCCCGCTCGGTGCTGGTCACCGGAGGCAATCGGGGAATCGGACTGGCGATCGCGCAGCGACTCGTCGCCGACGGCCATAAGGTGGCCGTCACCCACCGTGGCTCCGGAGCGCCGGACGGACTGTTCGCCGTGGAATGTGACATCACCGATAGCGAGGCCGTCGACCGCGCGTTCACCGAGGTAGAGGAGCACCAGGGCGCGGTCGAGGTGCTGGTGTCCAACGCCGGGATCACCGCGGACGCGTTCATGATCCGGATGACCGAGGAACGGTTCGAGAAGGTCATCGACACCAACCTCACCGGCGCATTCCGGGTGGCCCAGCGCGCAGCGCGCAGCATGCAGAAGAACCGGTTCGGCCGGATGATCTTCGTGGGATCGGTCTCGGGCATGTGGGGTATCGGCAACCAGTCCAACTATGCGGCCTCCAAGGCCGGGCTGATCGGCATGGCCCGGTCGATCTCCCGGGAGATGTCCAAGGCCGGCGTCACCGCCAATGTGGTGGCCCCGGGGCTGATCGACACCGACATGACCCGCGCGATGGACGAGAGGGTCGCCAAGGGCGCACTGGAGTTCATTCCGGCCAAGCGGATCGGCACCGCCGAGGAGGTGGCCGGCGCGGTGAGCTTCCTGGCGTCCGAGGATGCCGGCTACATCGCGGGTGCGGTTATCCCGGTCGACGGCGGTATGGGCATGGGCCACTGAGCTTCTGAGCTTCTGGGCCTCCGGGGCATCTGAGCTACCGAGCTACTGAGAGATAAGGACTGGCATGGCAGGGTTTCTCGAAGGCAAGCGCATCCTCGTCACGGGGATCATCACCGACTCGTCCATCGCGTTTCACATCGCCCGGGTGGCGCAGGAGGCCGGTGCGGAGATCGTGTGCACCGGCTACGACCGGATGAAGCTGATCAAGCGCATCATCGACCGGCTACCCGAACCGGCGCCGCTGTTGGAACTCGATGTCCAGAATCCCGAACACCTGGCCTCCCTCGCCGACCGGGTCACCGAGGTGATCGGCGCGGGCAACAAACTCGATGGTGTCGTCCACTCGATCGGCTTCATGCCGCAGACCGGAATGGGCATCAACCCGTTCTTCGACGCCCCCTACGAGGATGTCGCCAAGGGCATCCACATCTCGGCGTATTCGTACGCCTCGTTGGCCAAAGCCACCCTGCCGATCATGAACCGCGGTGGCGGAATCGTCGGCATGGACTTCGACCCCGCCCGCGCCATGCCGGCCTATAACTGGATGACGGTGGCAAAGAGCGCGCTGGAGTCGGTCAACCGCTTCGTCGCACGGGAGGCCGGCGCTTACGGCGTTCGCTCGAATCTGGTTGCGGCAGGACCGATCCGGACGCTGGCCATGAGCGCGATCGTCGGTGGTGCGCTCGGTGATGAGGCCGGTGATCAGATCAAACTGCTCGAGGAGGGCTGGGATCAGCGCTCCCCGCTCGGCTGGAACATGAAGGATCCCACCCCGGTGGCCAAAACGGTCTGCGCACTGATCTCGGACTGGTTGCCCGCCACCACGGGCACCATCGTTTACGCCGACGGTGGCGCCAGCACCCAGCTGCTGTGATGGCACACCAGGATTTCGACGCGCTGCTGCTGCTGTCCTTCGGCGGTCCGGAGGGCCCCGAGCAGGTGATGCCGTTCCTGGAGAACGTGACCCGCGGTCGCGGTATCCCGAGGGAGCGGCTGGAGTCGGTGGCCGAGCACTATCTGCACTTCGATGGGGTGTCGCCGATCAACGGCATCAACCGCGCGCTGATCGAGGTCATCGAGACCCAGCTGGCGGAGCGGGGCGAGACGCTGCCGGTGTACTTCGGCAACCGCAACTGGCATCCGTTCGTCGAGGACACCCTCGCGGAGATGACGGCCGACGGAGTCACCCGGGCCGCGGTGTTCACCACCTCGGCCTGGGGCGGTTACTCCGGATGTACGCAATATCAGGAGGACATCACCCGCGCCCGGGCGGCGGTCGGCGCCGGGAATGGCCGGGACGCCCCCGAACTGGTCAAACTCCGCCAGTACTTCGATCACCCGCTGCTCATCGAGATGTTCGCCGACGCGATCACCGAGGCTGCCGCAGGTCTGCCCGAATCGGTGCGCGGCGAGGCCAGGCTGGTGTTCACCGCGCATTCGATACCGATGCGTGCGGTCGACCGCTGTGCGCCGAGCCTGTACCCCCGGCAGGTCGCCTACACCTCGGGCCTGGTTGCCGCGGCGGCCGGCTACTCCGACTACGACCTGGTGTGGCAGTCCCGATCCGGCCCGCCGCAGGTGCCCTGGCTGGAGCCCGATGTGGGCGATCACCTCGCGGTCCTGGCCGAGGCCGGCGCGAAAGCGGTCATCGTCTGTCCGGTCGGGTTCGTCGCCGACCATATCGAGGTGATCTGGGACCTCGACAGCGAGCTCGCCGAGCAGGCCGAAGAACTCGGCGTCGCGCTCGCCCGCGCAACCACGCCCAACGCGCAGCCCCGCTTCGCGGCGATGGCGCTCGATCTGCTCGACGAGGTCCGGGAAGGCCGCGAGGCATCCAGAGTCGTCGGTGCCGAACCTGTTCCGGGTTACGGGGCCAGCGTCAACGGGCGGCTGTGCACCGCCGGCTGTGAGGCCAGCGCGGCCGCGGCCGCCGCCGCTACTGCCAGGCCGAGTGCAGGATCGCGCTGACCGCTGCCCCGCGGGCGGAACGAACCACGGCGGCCAATGGCCGCATGGCGGCTTCGGTGATGCCGGCCTGCGATGCGCTCTGGATACCGATCGGTGCCAACCCCGAGCTGACGGTGATGATGGCGTCGACGTGGGCGGCCGTCGACAACACCCGAAGCGCCCGGGCGGGGGCGTGGTCGGGAACGCGGTGGTGGGAGTTCGCCTGCAGCACCTCTTCGACCAGGGTCCGCGGATCCTCCCCGCCGGGAGCCGGTCGCACGGTGTCGAGGGTCTCGGCGGCCGATCGCACCGCTGACCTCAGCGCGTATTCGGCGTCGCCGAGTTCCGGGTGGTCGAGCACCGCGATGCCCGGTAGTGAGTAGACCGACCACGACAGCACCGCCGGTGCCCAGTCCGCTGGGTCCTCCTCGTCGACGGCCTCGAAGACCGGAACCAGTCCGATGGTCACCCCGTCTGGTGCGGTGATCAGCACAGCCTCACCGGTGTCGAGGGCATCGATCTGGAACTGGGTGCCCGCGGCCAGGCCCCGGACGTCACCGGGTACCGGCAACGCGAGGCTGATCGCGGGCCGGGTCGGCCACCTGTTGTCGCCGCGCCGGCCGGCCGCGGTACGCACCGTCTGCAGCAGTGACATCGGGCCCGCATCGTCGATGTCCGGCCACGGCAGCCCGGTACGGCCCGCCGCGACGGCGTCATAGGCGATGACCGAATGTGTTGGTGCCCAGGCGCTTAACGAGTCCAGCACATCGTCAGGAGCGGCATGGCCGGCCATCCAGGCATTCGACCACACCGACAGTGAAACGCTCGGGCACCACATGATGCCGCACAGTGTAGTGGCTGAGCGGCGCCTGACTTGTGCGGCGCTCCACCGATTCGTGAGGCGTATCGTGGCGCTATGGCCGTTGCGCTGATCTGGTTGGTCGCCGCGCTCGGGCTTGCGGCGGCTGAGGCACTCACCGGGGACATGTTCCTACTCATGCTCAGCGGCGGTGCCTTGGCGGCGGCCGGTTCCAGTTGGCTGCTCGGATTGCCGGTCTGGGTCGATGGTGCGGTCTTCCTGGTGGTTTCGGTGCTGCTGCTGGTCCTGGTCCGCCCGGTTGTCCGCCGCCGACTTGTCGCCGACCAGGGACTGCCTGAGCCTGCCAAGGCCCTGGAGGGGCGACACGCGCTGGTGCTGGATCGGGTCAGCCGTGACAACGGTCAGGTCAAACTGGACGGCGAGGTCTGGACGGCGCGTCCGTTCGATGACCAAGAGGTCTATCAACCCGGGGATCAGGTGACCGTCATGCACATCGACGGTGCCACCGCGGTGGTGTGGAAGAACCCGTAGCACGTTCCAAAGAGGAGGACCGATATGGACGGTGCACTGGCCGGACTGGTGCTGTTGGCGGTGCTGGTGATTTTCGCCATCATCGTCGTGGCGAAATCCGTGGCCCTGATCCCGCAGGCGGAGGCGGCGGTGATCGAACGACTCGGGCGCTACAGCAAGACGGTGTCCGGGCAGCTGACCCTGCTGATCCCGTTCATCGACCGGATCCGGGCCCGGGTCGACCTGCGTGAGCGGGTGGTCTCGTTCCCGCCGCAACCGGTGATCACCGAGGACAACCTGACCGTCAACATCGACACGGTGGTGTACTTCCAGGTGACCAGTCCGCAGGCTGCCGTCTACCAGATCAGCAATTACATCGTCGGTGTCGAGCAACTCACCACGACCACACTGCGCAATGTCGTCGGCGGGATGACCCTCGAGCAGACCCTGACCAGCCGGGACAAGATCAACGCCCAGTTGCGCGGGGTGCTCGACGAGGCCACCAACCGGTGGGGCCTGCGGGTGGCGCGGGTGGAGTTGCGCAGCATCGACCCGCCGCCGTCCATCCAGGACTCAATGGAGAAGCAGATGCGCGCCGACCGGGAGAAGCGGGCGATGATCCTGACCGCCGAGGGCACCCGGCAGGCGCAGATTCTGGCAGCCGAGGGTGCCAAGCAGGCGACCATCCTCGCCGCGGAGGGCGACCGGCAATCCCGAATTCTGCGGGCCCAGGGCGATAGGGCCGCCCAGTACCTGAATGCGCAGGGCCAGGCGAAAGCCATCGAGAAGACCTTCGCGGCGATCAAGGCCGGGCGTCCGACGCCCGAGCTACTGGCCTACCAGTACCTGCAGACGCTGCCGCTGATGGCGCAGGGCGATGCGAACAAGGTGTGGGTGGTGCCCAGCGACTACAGCTCGGCGCTCCAGGGTTTCACCAAAATGCTGGGCACCCAGGGGTCCGACGGTGCGTTCCGTTACGAGCCGTCACCGCAGGAGAACGCCGCCGAAGCGGAGGACGACTCCGATGAGGTCGCCGACTGGTTCACCACCCAGGCCGACCCGGCGATTGCCGCGGCGGTCGCTAAGGCGCAAGCCGAGGCGAGCAGGTCACTTCCATCAGGTGGTGGATCGCCCGATCAGGCAAGTGCGCTGGTGCTCGATCCCGGAGCGTCAGAGCCGGTTCAGGCCCCGCCCGCCGGGTAGCGCACGGTCGCTGTTACCAGCCGCCGAACCCGTAAAAGGGCTCGTCGATTTCCGCACCCATGACGCCGAGATCGTTCGGCGTTGCCGTCAACTGGGAGTTACCCGGGCTCGCGCAGTCCGTGCTCTGTCCGCCGGTGGCGGAGCTGCCGCCCATGGTCTCGCAACCCGGCAGCAGCGGGTTATTGGCGCTACCGCCGCCATTCTCATCGGCGGCGGCGATAGGGGCTCCGAAAAGCGCGGCGGCGGTGCCGATGCCGCCGGCGAGAAGAGCCAGGAACTGTCGTGTTCGGTTCATCGGAGTCCTTAGGTCGATTA
>JBFYOR010000070.1:0-5029 GCA_041303695.1 Mycobacterium sp.
TCCCAGCTCGGCCAGGATGTTCGCGACCGCCAACGGGTGGGTGATGTAGGGATCCCCGGAGCGACGCAGCTGAGTGGCGTGCTTGAGCTCGGCCACCTCGTAGGCCCGCTGCAGGATCGTCAGGTCGGCTTTCGGATAGACCTCGCGGTGCACGGCGATCAGCGGTTCGAGCACCGGACTGATGGTGCTGCGCTGTGCGGTCATCCGACGGGCCAACCGGGCCCGCACCCGGCGCGACGCGCTGCTGGCGTTCTTGGGCGTCTCCGGCCGCGGATCGGGCATCTCGGCGACCGGCACCGGCTGGGTGGCCATGGGGATCTCCCGAACGCCACCCGGTTCGTCCGCCATGCTCACCTCCGATCCCCCGTTGAACGAGGATACCGACGAAATCGTCCAGAGCAGCTGCAAAGCTGCGACAGAGCGCCTACAGCAGCTGCAAGCTGCGAACAGCCAGTGGCGCGAGCCGATCCCGGCCGCCCAGGCCGGCCAGCTCCATCACCACGGCGGCCTCGGTCACGTCGGCCCCGGCGGCAATCAGCAGATCCCGTGCCGCGGCGAGCGTCCCGCCGGTGGCCAGGACGTCGTCGACGACGGCAACCCGCCGGCCGGCGAGTTCGATTCCGGCAGCAGGGATCTCCAGGGTGGCCGTTCCGTATTCGAGGGTGTAGCTCCGGCTGTGCACCGGCGGGGGCAGCTTGCCGCCCTTGCGGATTGCCAGCACCCCGACGCCGAGGCGGTGAGCCACCGCCCCGCCGAGCAGGAACCCGCGGGCGTCGATACCGGCGATCAGGTCGGCCCCGGCCACCAGTTCGGACAGCGCGTCGGTGACCACCGCGAAGCCGCGATCGTCGGCCAGCACCGGGGTCAGGTCACGGAACAGGACTCCGGGCTGCGGGAAGTCGGGAACCTCGCGGGTCAGCGCGGCGATGACTGCCGCGGCATCCTGCGGACTCACGGTTCCAGCCGCCAGCGGTCCATATTCCAGCCGGACCCCCACTTGGTCGGGTTGGCCTCGACGGCGAACATCTTCTTCGCCCAGATCAGGGTGCGCTGCTGCCGGTACAGCGGCAGCGTCGGCATATCGGTCCACAGCATGGGGGCGGCGTCGCCGATCAGCCGGGCCTGCTCCTTGGGGTCGGTGGTGACTGCCAGCGCCGAGATGATTCCGTCGATCTGCGGGTTGGCGTAGCCGGACAGGTTGTTGCCGTTGCCGGTGTGCAGCGTGTAGGCGTCCATCGCCGACGAGCCGGTGGAGCCGCTGCCGGCCGCCCCGCCGGTGCTGGACAGCAGTGCGTCGATCTGGCCGTCCCGCAGGGCCCGCGGGCCGGTGCCCTCGGCGGTGATGCCGATCACGGTGATGCCGGCCGGTGCACACGCCTGGGTGATGGCGGCCATCGCCGCCGCCAGCCTCGGGTTGGGCGACTGGTAGCCGATCCGCACCGTCAGCGGCTGGCCCTCCAGCGCCATCAGCGCGGCATCGGGGTTGGCCACGTTGTACTGGTCGGAGAGAGGTCCGGACTCCAGTGAGCTGTAGGCGTCGTCGATGACCGGGCTGAGCCGCGCATTGGCGATCGGCGTCGCCGCGTTGGCCGCGATCACATCGCGCGGGGTGCAGGATGCCACCGCACGGCGGGCCGCCGGTGCGGCCAGCGGGCCCTGGGCGGCGAAGATGAGCTGCTCGATACCGCCGGAGGCGATATCGGCGCGCTGATACTCATCAGGTGTGGTCAGCGTCCCCGACGACCCGGTCGCCACATCCACGACATGGAAGCTGCCGTTGTTGATCCGGTCCTGCACATCGACGCCACGCGGCCACACCGTGATCCGCTCGGTCACCGGTTCTGCCCCCCACCACCGGTCGTTGGCGGTCAGCACCACGGCTCCGGAGTCCAGCACCGAGTCGATCTTGTACGGCCCCGACGACGGGAACCGCTTGAGCGCCTCGGCGTCCAACCCCGGCTTGAGGTCCCAGATGGTGTTCCAGGCCTCGGCCACCCGGCCGATCGCAACCGGGTCGCCGCTCTGCACGGCTCCGGCCGCGCTGATGCCGAGTTCGTCATCGATGACGTGCGACGGCATCATCGAGGTCGCCGTGAACAACTGGGTGTAGTCGACGATGGCCCGGCCCGGCAGGAAGTTGACCCGTGCCCGCTTCTGGCCCGGCTGGCACTCGATACCGGCGACGTCGATGTATCCGGCCTTGCTGGCGGCGTAGAAGCCGGCGAACCGGCCGGATTGGGCGGCCCAGGCCAGCACCATGTCATCGCAGGTGACCGGCTTGCCGTCGGAATAGACGGCCTCGTCGGCGATCTGGTAGTCGAGCACCAGTGGCTCGCGGCCGACCACCGACACCGAGCCGAAATCACCGTCGGTGAGCACTTGGCCGTCCGGGCCGTGGAAGCTGAACCCGGTCAGCACCCGACTGAAGGCCTGCGGACCCGCCGAGGCCGCTCCGGGCACGGTGTTGGTGTTGTAGCTGCTCAACACACCGTCGACGGCGTAGTTGACCTGCTCCGCGGCACTGCCCGCGCAAGACGTGAGCACGGCGGGAACCGCCGTCAAGACCACGGTCGCCACCGCGATGGCGGCCGAACGGCGCCTGACTGCCACGAAAGACCTAACGTTCCCGCTTGCCGGACGGGCGCCGCGGCCGGACCGGCCGGGCACCGGGTTCGGGCTTGTTGCCCGCGGCCGCGCCGGCCGGCACCGCCTGGACCGACTCCGTATCGCCGACTGCGTCCGTGCTGGCTTCCTCGGACCCGGCGGCCGGTTTGCTGCGCCGGTTCAAGACCCGTCGGTTGTGGTTGCGCACCAATTCGGTGCGCTCACGCAGGGTGACCAGCAGTGGCGTTGCCAGGAAGATCGAGGAGTAGGTGCCGACGATGACGCCGACCATCTGGACCAGCGCCAGGTCCTTAAGGGTGCCCACACCGAGAATCCAGACCGCCACCACCATCAGGGCCAGAATCGGCATGATCGAGATCAAGCTGGTGTTGATCGAGCGCATGAAGGTCTGGTTTATGGCCAGGTTGGCCTGCTCGGCGAAAGTTCGCCGGGTGGTGTGTTCGAAGCCCTTGGTGTTCTCCTCGACCTTGTCGAACACGATGACGGTGTCATAGAGCGAGAAGCCCAGGATGGTCAGCAGGCCGATGACCGTCGCGGGGGTGACCTCGAAGCCGATCAGCGAGTAGACCCCGGCGGTCATGATGAGGTCGAAGCCCAGTGCCGCCAGCGCCGACATCGCCATGTATCTCTCGTAGCGGATGGTGATGTAGATGGTGACCAGGACCAGGAACACCGCCAGCGCGATGAGCGCCTTCTTGGTGATCTGCCCGCCCCAGGTCTCCGACACCGCCGAGTCGCTGATCGTCTGCTTGCTGGCCTTGCCGTCGGAGTCCTTGGGCTGGAACTTCTCGAACAGCGCCTCGCGCAGTGTGGCGGCCTGGTCGTTGGTGAGCGTTTCCGACCGGATCTGCACGGTGGACGTGGCCCCGTTGCCGACCACCACGACGGACTGGGGGCTGATCCCGACCGCAGACGTGAAGGTCTGCTCGACCTGGGAGATGCTGGCCTCTCCGCTGGCTCCGGCCCGCGGGAAGGACACCTTCGTGCCGCCCTCGAAGTCGATGCCGAAGGTGAAGCCCCGTAACACGATGCTGGCGACCGCCACGGCGACGAGCAGGAAGCTGAAGGCGAACCACAGCTTGCGCCGGCCGATGACGTCGAAGGCGCCGGTCCCGGTGTACAGCCGGGTGAAGAAGCCGTGGCTCGGCAACTGTCCGCCCGCCGCGGACCCGGTGGCGGCCACCTCGGCCGAAGCGGCCACGTCGATATCGGTGTCGTTGCTGTTCTCAGTCATGCATCACCGTCCCGTCCCGGCGGCTGCCGTGGTCTGTCCGGCCGCCCGGCGTTCCCGGGCGATCTGCTGGACTGCGCCCAACCCGTTGAAGGCCGGCTTGGACAACATCGTCGACTTCGAAGCCAGATACACCAACGGCCACGTCACAGTGAACACCACGAGCACGTCGAGAATCGTGGTCAGGCCGAGGGTGAAGGCGAAGCCCTTGACCTGGCCGACGGCCAGGAAGTACAGCACCGCCGCGGCCAGGAAGCTCACCGCGTTACCGGACAGGATGGTTTTCCGGGCGCGGGCCCAACCGCGCGGCACCGCAGACCGGAACGACCGGCCCTCACGGATTTCGTCCTTGATGCGTTCGAAGAACACCACAAACGAGTCGGCGGTGGTCCCGATGCCGATGATCAAACCGGCGATGCCGGCCAGGTCGAGGGTGTAATTGATGTACCGGCCCAGCAGGATCAGAATCCCGTACGCCATGGCGCCGGCGGCCACCAGCGACAGCGCAGTGAGGAATCCGAGCACCCGGTAGTAGGCCAGCGAGTACAGCAGAACCATCGCCAGCCCGATCGCACCGGCGATCAACCCCGCGCGCAGCGAGGTCAATCCCAGCGTGGCCGAGACCGTCTCGGCCTCCGAAGACTCGAAGGACAGCGGCAGCGAACCGTATTTCAGGACGTTGGCCAACTGTTTGGACGAATCCACGGTGAACGGCGGGTCACCGCCGGAGATCTGGGTGCGCCCGCCGGGGATCGCCTCCCGGATCTGCGGGGCGCTGACCACCTGCGAGTCGAGCGTGAACGCGGTCTGGGTGCCGACGTTGGCTGCGGTGAAGTCACCCCACGTCGTGGCGGCCTCGTCCTTGAACTCCAGGTCGACGACGTAGGCGGCGTTCTGCTGGTCGAATCCCGAGGTGGCGTCCTTGATCTGGTCACCACTGATGATCGACTTGTCCAGCAGATAGACGAACTTGCGGTCCTGCGAGCAGGTCACCAACGGCAGATCCGGGTCGTCGTTGCCGGCCAGCACGTCCTCCTGATCGCAGCGTCCGGCCATGTACTGCACCGACAGCAGCAGCAGGTTCTGGTTGGTGCTCTGGCGCAGTTCCTTCTCGAACTTGATCCGCCCGGCGAGGTCCTCCCGGGGGTCCGGCGGTGCGGGCTGTCCCGGGAC
>JBFYOR010000071.1:0-2867 GCA_041303695.1 Mycobacterium sp.
TACCGGAGGACATCGACTACAAGTGGTTCGGCCGCGTGGCCCCGGTTCTGCCGATGCCGAAGGGCGAGATGTTCGCCGATCCCGACGCGGTGGCCGCCGTGGTCGCGATGCTGGGCAGTCCGGAGGCCTTCTTCGTCACCGGCACCGAGGTCCGCATCGATGGTGGCGCCCACACCTAGCAGCGGCCCGACGAAAAGCCACGTCCGGACCGGCATGCGGGAAAGGTATCCATTGGAAATTTCACGGCAACTTGCGGAATCGGTTGCGCGATGTGTTGCGGATGATGCGGAAATGGGTGAAGGTTTAGCGAACCTTCACCGCCAGGGGCCACCCGGACACCGAGGAGGACGGTCCTGACCGAGACCGGCGCCGCCGCCATACGACAGACCACTGAGTCCAGCCGCCAGCATCGCAACGACGGCTCGCCGGTGATCGAGATCGACCATGTCACCAAGCGTTTCGACGACTACATCGCCGTTGCCGACGCCGACTTCACCATCGGCGCGGGTGAGTTCTTCTCCATGCTGGGACCCTCGGGTTGCGGCAAGACGACCACGCTGCGGATGATCGCCGGTTTCGACACCCCGACCGAGGGTGCCATCCGACTCGAGGGCGTGGACGTCTCGCGGGTGCCGCCGAACAAGCGCAACGTGAACACGGTGTTCCAGCACTACGCGCTGTTTCCGCACATGACGGTGTGGGACAACATCGCCTACGGCCCCCGCAGCCGCAAGAAGGACAAGGAACAGGTCAAGAAGGACGTCGACGAGATGCTCGACGTGGTGCGGCTGAGCGACTTCGCGCTGCGAAAACCCGCACAGCTCTCCGGCGGCCAGCAGCAGCGGGTGGCACTGGCCCGTGCGCTGGTCAACTACCCCAGTGCCCTGCTGCTCGACGAGCCGCTGGGGGCGCTGGACCTCAAACTGCGCCACGTCATGCAGTTCGAGCTCAAACGCATCCAGCGCGAACTGGGCATCACCTTCGTCTACGTCACCCACGACCAGGAGGAGGCGCTGACGATGAGTGACCGCATCGCGGTCATGAACGCCGGCAAGGTCGAGCAGATCGGTACGCCCACCGAGATCTACGACCGTCCCGCGACCGTCTTCGTGGCCGGTTTCATCGGGCAGGCCAATCTTTGGCACGGCCGCCAGACCGGCCGGGCCAACCGCGATTACGTCGAGGTGGACATCCTGGGCACCACCCTCAAGGCCCGCCCCGGTGACACCCTCATCGAGACCGGTGGCGAGGCCACGCTGATGGTGCGCCCGGAACGGGTGCGGGTCACGATGGAGCAGCCGGCCGGGGATGTCGCGGCGGTGCCCGCGCGGGTCGTCGACCTGACGTTCCAGGGCCCGGTGCTACGGCTGTCACTGGCCGCGGCCGACGGCTCGCCGGTTGTCGCGCACGTCGGGCCCGAGCAGGACCTGCCGATGCTGAGGCCCGGCGATGACGTCTATATCGGATGGGCACCGGATGCCTCCCTGGTGCTGCCGGCCGCCGACCTCCCCAATCCGCATGACCTGAAGCCCCTCTGATCCCCCGAATCCTCCAGACGAAAGGCAACACCATGGCAGAGATCGACCCCCGGGTCCTGGCCCGGATGAACTCCCGCCGGCGCTTCATCGGTGGTGGCGCCGCCGCCGCGGCCGCCCTCATCCTCGGTCCGTCCTTCCTGGCCGCCTGCAGCTCGGACCAGAAGTCCGCCTCCGGCACGTCCGATGCCCCGCTGGCCCCCTCCGACGACGGCAGCCCGGCATCGGGCAAGCTGCGGATCTCCAACTGGCCGCTCTACATGGCAGACGGCTTCGTCGCGGCGTTCCAGACCGCCACCGGACTGGTGGTCGACTACAAAGAGGACTTCAACGACAACGAGGAGTGGTTCGCCAAGAATAAGGAGCCGCTGTCGCGAAAGCAGGACATCGGCGCCGACCTGGTGGTGCCCACCCAATTCATGGCTGCCCGGCTGGCCGGCCTGGGCTGGCTCAACCCGATCAGCGACACCCGCTGGACCAATAGGAAGAACCTGCGCACCGACCTGATGGACAACAAGTCCGACCCGGGCCGGAAGTTCAGTGCGCCGTACATGTCCGGCATGGTGGGCCTGGCGTACAACCGCGCCGCCGCCGGCCGCGACATCACCACGATCGACGATCTGTGGGACCCCGCTTTCAAGGGCAAGGTGAGCCTGTTCAGCGACGTCCAGGACGGTCTGGGCATGTTCATGATGTCCCAGGGCCATTCGCCCGAGGAGCCGACGCTCGAGACCGTGCAGAAGGCTGCCGACCTGATCGCCGAGCAGAAGGACAAGGGCCAGATCCGCCGATTCACCGGCAATGACTACGCCGACGACCTGGCCGCCGGGAACACCGTCATCGCCCAGGCGTACTCCGGCGACGTGGTGCAACTGCAGGCCGACAACCCGGATCTGCAGTTCGTGGTGCCCGAGTCGGGCAGCACCACCTTCCTGGACACCATGGTGATCCCGTACACCACGCAAAACCAGAAGGCCGCCGAGGAGTGGATCAACTACGTCTACGACCGGGCCAACTACGCCAAACTGGTCGCGTTCACCCAGTACGTCCCGGTGCTCAGCGATATGACCGCCGAACTCGACAAGATCGACCCGAAGCTGGGCGCCAACCCGCTGATCAACCCGCCGAAGGAGACACTGGACAAGCTGAAGGCCTGGGCTCCGCTGACCGACGAGCAGACCCAGGAATTCAACAAGGCCTACGCCACCGTCACCGGCGGCTGAGCCGGGAGGCAGCACTCTCATGGCTGGTGTGGCCAGCAGCACCCGACAGCGCAGCAGGATCGCCCCGTATCTGATGATCCTGCCCGCCCTGGCCTACCTCGGGGTGTTC
>JBFYOR010000072.1:0-3736 GCA_041303695.1 Mycobacterium sp.
CGCCGACGGTCAGGTGTGCCTGATCGACACCGTGGCGCCGCCGGCCGAACTGGGTCTGGCGCCGGACCCGGTGCCGAGAATCAGCATCTTCCTGTCCCTGTTGGACGCCCATGTGCAGCGCACCCCGGTCGGCGGTGAGGTGCTCGCGGTCGAGCACCGCCCCGGACGCTTCCATTCCGCCGATCTGCCGGCCGCCAGTGCGGACAATGAGCGCAACAGCGTCGTGATCCGCACGCCGGAAGGACATCAGGTGGTTGTCGTCCAGATCGCCGGGCTCATCGCCCGTCGCATCGTCTGCGATCTGCATGCCGGGGACCGGGTGGCCATCGGTGACACCTACGGGCTGATCCGGTTCGGCTCCCGGCTCGACACCTACCTACCGGCCGGCTCCGAGGTGCTCATCGAACTGGGTCAGCGCGCACTGGCCGGCGAGACCGTGTTGGCCCGGCTACCGTGACGAGTCCCCAGGTCCCGATTCAATCCCGCCGGGGGCTGCGCATCCTGCCCAGCGCCACCACCGTGCTGGCGATCTGCGCCGGGCTCACCTCGATCAAGTTCGCCCTCGACGGACGGCCGCACGTCGCGCTGGCCCTGATCGGTGCCGCCGCGGTGCTCGACGGTATCGACGGCGGTATCGCCCGCGCCCTGCACGCCCAGTCCCCGATGGGCGCCGAGATCGACTCGCTGGCCGATGCGGTCAACTTCGGCGTCGCGCCCGCCCTGGTCGTCTACGTGACCCTGCTGCCGCACTCCCCGGTCGGCTGGATCTTCGTGCTGCTGTACGCGGTGTGCATCGTGCTGCGACTGGCCCGGTTCAACGCACTGCTCGACGACGACACCCGCCCGGCGTACACCCGGGAGTACTTCGTGGGAATGCCCGCGCCGTGCGGCGCGGTCGGCTCGATCGGGCCGCTGGCGGCGATGCTGCAGTTCGGCCAGGGCTGGTGGACCTCCACCTGGTTCGTCTGCGCATGGCTTGCGGCCAACTCGATACTGCTGGTGAGCCGGGTCCCGACCCTGGCGCTGAAATCGGTGTCGGTGCCGGCCAACGCCGCGCCCATCCTGCTCGGCCTGGTCACACTTGCCGCTGCGGGGCTGCTGCTGTTCCCGTACATCCTGGTGCTGCTGATCATCGTCGGCTATCTGTTGATCATCCCCTTCACGATCCGCAGCCAGCGCTGGGTGGCGGCGCGTCCGGAGGCCTGGGACGTCAAACCGCAGCAACGCCGCGAGGCCCGCCGGGCCGCCCGCCGGGCCCAGCACCCGCACCGCCGATCCACGGCCCGACTGGGCCTGCGTAAGCCGGGAGCCGACCAATGAGTTCAAGCCTGACCCTGACCGCCCGGCTCAACACCGCGGCCCTGGACTCCCGCCGCGGCGTGGTCCGGCTGCACCCCGAGGTGATCGCCGCGCTGGGGATCCGGGAGTGGGATGCGGTGTCGCTGATGGGCTCCCGCACCACCGCCGCGGTGGTCGGGGTGGCCCCGGCCGGCACGCCCGCGGGCACCGCGCTACTCGACGATGTCACGCTGTCCAACGCGGGACTGCGCGAGGACGGCACCGTCCTGGTGTCGCCGATCACCGTCTACGGTGCGCGCTCGGTGACGCTGAGCGGGTCGACGCTGGCAACCCGGTCGGTGTCCTCGACCGCGCTGCGCCAGGCCCTGCTGGGCAAGGTGCTGACCGTCGGCGACACCGTGTCGCTGTTGCCCAGGGACCTCGGACCGGGCACCTCGAACTCGGCCGCCAGCAGCGCGCTGGCCGCCTCGGTCGGCATCACCTGGACCTCGGAACTGCTCACCGTCACCGGCACCGATCCCGCCGGAGCAGTTTCCGTGCAACCGAATTCGTCGGTGACCTGGGGCGAGGGCGCAACCGCGGTCACCGGCTCGACACCGGCGGTCAGCCCGCCCACCGAGTGGCCCGAGGAGCCCACGGTGAGCATCGACGACCTCAAAGGTCAGCATCTGCAGGCCGGCCGGCTCACCGAGTGGCTCAAGCTGGCCCTGGACGAACCGGCGCTGCTCGAGAAGCTGGGCGCCAAACCCCATCTCGGCGTTCTGATCACCGGGCCGGCCGGCGTCGGCAAGGCCAGGCTGGTGCGGGCGGTATGCGCGGGCCGGCGGCTGGTCGAGTTGGACGGACCGGACACCGGCGCGCTGGCGGCGACCGAACGCCACCAGGCCGTCGCGCGGGCGGCCTCCGACGTCATCAACGGCGGCGGTGTGCTCCTGGTGACCGATATCGACGCACTGCTGCCGGACCCGCCCGAACCGGTGGCCACCATGATCCTCAGCGAGTTGCGCAAGGCCGTGCTGTCACCCGGAGTGGCGTTGGTGGCGACCTCCCAGCAGCCGGACGCGCTGGATTCCCGGCTGCGAGCCCCGGACCTCTGCGACCGGGAACTCGGCCTGAGCCTGCCCGACGGCGCCATCCGAAAGGCGCTGCTGGAGGTCCTGCTGCGCGGCGTGCCGGCCGAGGACCTCGCGCTGGATGAGATCGCTGACCGCACACCGGGATTCGTGCGGGCGGATCTGGCCGCGCTGGTGCGCGAGGCGGCATTGCGGGCGGCTGCGCGGGCCAGCGAGGACGGCAAACCGCCGGCGCTGACCCAGGAGGATCTGACCGGCGCGCTGTCGGTCATCAGGCCGCTGTCGCGATCCAACACCGAGGAGGTGGCGGTCGGCTCGGTGACACTGGACGACGTCGGCGACATGGTGGAGACCAAGCGGGCGCTCACCGAGGCGGTGCTGTGGCCGCTGCAGCATCCCGACACCTTCGCCCGACTCGGCGTCGACCCGCCGCGTGGCGTGCTGCTGTACGGTCCGCCCGGAACGGGCAAGACGTTCGTCGTGCGCGCACTGGCCAGCACCGGTCGCCTCAGCGTGCATGCCGTCAAGGGTTCGGAACTGATGGACAAGTGGGTCGGATCCTCGGAGAAGGCGGTACGCGAACTGTTCCGCCGGGCAAGGGATTCCGCGCCGTCGCTGGTATTCCTCGACGAGATCGACGCACTGGCGCCGCGGCGCGGGCAGAGCCACGACTCCGGGGTGACCGATCGGGTGGTGGCCGCGCTGCTGACCGAATTGGATGGTATCGAGCCACTGCGCGACGTGGTGGTGCTCGGCGCCACCAACCGCCCGGAGCTGATCGACCCGGCGCTGCTGCGGCCGGGCCGGCTGGAACGGCTGGTATTCGTCGAGCCTCCGGACGCCGACGCCCGTTACCAGATCCTCAAGACAGCCGGGAAGTCCGTACCGCTCAGCGATGAGGTGGACCTCAAGACGCTGGCCGGTGAGTTGGAGGGCTACAGCGCGGCGGACTGCGTGGCGCTGTTGCGCGAGTCGGCGCTGACCGCGATGCGCCGCTCCATCGACGCGGCCGACGTCACCGCAGCCGACGTGGCCACCGCGAAAAGCAACGTCCGCCCGTCGCTGGACCCGGCACAGGTGGAATCACTGCGCGCGTTCGCCACCGACCGCTGAGCCCTGCTCAGTCCTCGTCGGAGAGCTGGAATTCGACCATGGCGGTGACGGTTTCGATCGCATCGGTCAAAACGCCGACGCGCTCGGCCAGGGTGGGCGCGGCCAGCACGGCGTAGCGGTCGGCCGGACCCATCGGGACACGAGCCGCCAGCGCATACAGGTGCAGCGACGGGTCATCGGCCGTCTCGGCGTCGACGGCCAGCGCATCGGGCGGCAGTTCGATTCCGCGGGCCTGCGCCACCCGCTGGTAC
>JBFYOR010000073.1:0-4520 GCA_041303695.1 Mycobacterium sp.
AACGGTGGGTCCCGGACCGGTGACGAGGTTGATCACCCCGTCGGGAACACCGCATTCGGCGGCGATTTCGCACAGGCGCAGAAGCGTCAGCGGTGCCTTCTCATCGGGTTTGATCACCACCGAGTTGCCGGCCGCCAGAGCGGGTGCGATTTTCCAGATGCCAAGCAACAGTGGGAAATTCCAGGGGACGATGGCTGCACAGACACCGATCGGCTCATGACGGACGATATTGGTCGACAGCGTAGGATAGGCCGGAGTCGGGACCTGCTGCTCCCACTGGTATGACGCGGCGAGCTCAGCGAAGTACATGAAATGCGGCGATGCGTAACCGACGTGGAAGCCGGTCGCTTGCCGCACTGTTGCTCCGTTGGCGTGTATCTCCAACTCGATCAGTTCGTCCATCTCCTGGGCGATGCGGTTGGCGATCTCGACCATGATCTTCGACCGGTCGGCGGGATCGAGTCGCGACCAGGCGCCTGACTCGAATGCCGTGCGGGCGGCGGCGACGGCGGAATCGGCGTCCTCTATGCCCCCGCGGGCAATAGTGGCGTACAGACTCTCCGTAGCCGGGTCGTAGATGCCGTCGGACTCCGCCGAGTCGACATGCTTTCCGTTGATGAACATTTGATAGTGCTTGGTGTCGGTACTCACGACGTTCCCTTCAGCTCGACCCGAGTCAAGTCAAGCGTGTCCGGAACGCGCAGCACTATCGCTCGATCGGGCGGTACATCTAACCCCTTTTGGTCAGAACAGAAGCCGTCTGGGAGCCATCCGAACCATCCCTGGAGCAGGTATTGAGGTGGTGCGGTGCGGTCCCCGAAGCCGGCCCCGAGACCGGCCCCGGCGTCTGCCCGCTCTGGTTCTCTCCCATTCGGTATAGGAAAGACCCCCTTTCGGCCTCTGACCCCCCGCAATGGCCGGTGTTTACATGAGTGATCACTTTCACCAACCACGGCCTGGAGCGGAGCGATGGGGTTTGCACATGCAGAATTCCTCGCCTTCCGTGAGGGGTAACTGGACCATGGTCACGTCGCTGCCCGCCTATGTCGCACCACTGATCAGGCCGGTAATCAAACCGGTCCGGTCGGTCGGGCAGTTCTTGGGGATGTCGCTGGACGTTTTCGTCGGGATCTTCACCACCCGACTGGCGTGGCGTGAATACCTGGCGCAATCGTGGTTCGTCGCGCGAGTCTCGCTCGTGCCCGCGGTTCTGATGATCATTCCCTACTCCGTGATCAACACCTTCATCTTCAACATCCTCCTCAGCGAGTTTGGCGCGGCGGACTTCTCCGGTGCCGGGGCGGCGTTCTTCAACGTCAACCAGATAGGCCCACTGGTGACTGTGCTGGTGACGGCGGGAGCGAGTGCCACCGCAATGTGTGCTGACCTCGGCGCGCGAACTATCCGGGAGGAACTCGACGCCCAACGGGTTATGGGTGTCGACCCTATTCAGTCTCTTGTGATCCCGCGTGTGCTGGCTGCAACGACTGTATCGGTGGCACTGATGGGTGTCGTCGTTCTGGTCGGCATGGTCGCATCCTTCGTGTTCTGCGTGTACGCCTTGCACGTCTCTTCCGGTGTCTTCGTAGCCGGCATGACGGTCGTGACCGGGCTTGGCGACGTCATCGTTTCCCTGGTCAAGGCGTTCCTCTTCGGCCTTGCAGCGGGCCTGATCGCTTGCTACAAGGGGATATCGGTGGGTGGCGGTCCGGCCGGTGTGGGAAACGCCGTCAACGAAACGGTGGTTTTCTCCTTCATGGTGTTGTTCACCATCAACATCATCGTGACTGCGGTCGGCGTTCAGTTCACCCTGAAATGAAACGGAACCCCAAGTGACCGAGACGACGACCGCCGTTCCTTCGCAGCGGGTTCCGCGCCTTGCACGGACGAAAAAAAAGCTTGTCGCGGAGTGGCTCCGGATTGGCGAGCAGACCCGTTTTTATGTGACGACGCTGGCCGCGATACCAGGCGCCGCAATCCACTACCGGACTGAGGTTCTGCGGCTCATCGCTCAAATGGGTTTGGGCACAGGGGCCTTGGCAACAATCGGCGGCACAGTAGTAATCGTCGGGTTCATGACCATCAGCACCGGCGCCGTCGTCGCCGCCCAGGGCTACACACAGTTCCGAGCGGTCGGCGTGGAAGCGTTCACCGGCTTCGCTTCCGCTTTTTTCATTCCCCGACTCATCGTGCCCGGAACCGCCCAAGTCACCCTGACCGCGACCATCGGCGCCGGTGCAACGGCGCAGATGGGGGCGATGCGGATCAATGAAGAAGTCGACGCCCTGGAAGTCATGGGCATCCGCAGTGTGGCGTACCTGGCCGCGACCCGCGTGCTCGCGGGGACGATCGTCGTCATTCCCCTGTATGCGATCGCTCTGATCATGGGATTTGCCGCCGCCCGCGTCGGAACCACATGGATCTACGGGCAATCTGCAGGTGTCTACGCCCACTACTTCGACACCTTCCTCAACACAACCGACCTCGCGTGGTCGTTCTTTCAAACCATCGTGATGATCATCGTCGTCATGCTGGTGTCCACCTACTACGGATACACCGCATCCGGCGGGCCCGCTGGTGTAGGCGAAGCCGTCGGCCGGGCGGTGCGCGCATCCATGGTGGTCGGAGCTTTCGTGCTCATGGCCGTCACCCTTGCCGTCTACGGCCAGTCCGGCAACTTCCACCTGGCTGGTTAACCAGATGCAACCCAGACGCGGCGATCACCGCATACCGACCAAGTGGTGGCCGCTGTTCATGATCGCCCTCATCGCGGTGTTCGTATTCGTCACGGCTACCTCGTTCTTGGGAACGTTCCGTCGATCTGTGGCTGTGACACTGACTTCAGATCGCTCCGGACTGGTGCTCGAAACCGGGGCCAAGGTCAAGATGCGCGGGGTCGATGTAGGCCGGGTGCGCGCGATCGAAGGCGGCCAGGGCGATGCCCGCCTGCAGTTGGATATCGACACCGATCAGGTTCGGTTCATCCCTGCCAACATCGGCGCGCGGATCAACGTCACCACCGTCTTCGGCGCCAAGTTCGTCGATCTGGTTTATCCCGAGGCCCCGCGGGCCGAACGACTACACGCGGGCGCGGTCCTGCAAGCCACCACCGTGACGACAGAGGTCAACACCGTCTTCGAGAACGTCGTCGACTTGCTCAAAATGATCGATCCCATGAAACTCAACGCCGTCCTGACCTCGGTAGCCGACGCGGTCCGCGGCCGCGGCGAGCGCATCGGCAAGGCCACTACAGCGTTGAACGACGTCTTGAGCGCCCTTAACGCCCGCAGCGACATCTTCCGCGACGATGTCCGCGCCTTCAAGAGCCTCAACGACACCTACGCCGCGGCCGCACAGGACATCCTGACCATCCTCGACTCCGCCGCCACAACCAGCGCCACCATCGTGAACCATCAGAGCGAGCTGAACACCGTTCTGCTCAATACCATTGGACTGTCCCGCGACGGGACCACACTCCTCGGCTCGAGCAAGGACGACCTGGTCTCAGTGATCAACAGTCTCGAGCCGACCACCAGCCTGCTCGAGAAGTACAGCCCGACCTACACCTGCATGCTGCAGGGAGCCCAATGGGTCGTCGATCACTCTGATCCGATTTTCGGCGGCGATGGAAGGACATTCGTCGTCGACGTCGCTTTGCTGCCAGGAAACGACCCCTACGTCTACCCCGACAACCTGCCGAAGATCGCAGCCAAGGGCGGACCCGGTGGCAAGCCCGGGTGCGGCTCGCTCCCGGATGCCACCAAGAACTTCCCGGTCCGCCAACTGATCACCGATACCGGCTGGGGCACCGGCGTCGACATACGGCCCAATCCCGGAATCGGCCATCCCTGCTGGGCGAACTACTTCCCGGTCACCCGGGCGATCCCGCAGGAACCCAGCATCCGCCAGTGCATTCCGGGACCAGCCGTCGGCCCCGAACCCTATCCGGGATCGCCGCCGTACGGCGCTGCGCTATACGGACCCGGAGGCCAATCTCTGTGGCCCGGAGTCCCCTCAGTGCCGCCGCCTAGTCAGGAAACGCCGCCATGAACCGAAATCTGTTCGGAACCGCTGTGCGCCTGGGGATCTTCCTGATCGTGTGCGCCCTCTGCCTAGCCATCACCATGATCGTGTTCGGGCAAGCCCGCTTCGATAGCCGCGCCAAGCCCTACAACGCCGAGTTCAAGGACGTCTCGGGTCTACGAGAAGGCAACATGGTCCGCGTCGCTGGAGTAGAGGTCGGAAAGGTCAAACACATCGCCGTCAACGACGACGCGACTGTGCGGGTGGAATTCACCGCCGACCCGGCAGCGGTCCTCACCGAAGGCACCCGCGCCGAAGTCCGCTACGACGACCTGATCGGCGGTCGGTTCCTTGCCCTCGTCGAAGGTCCGGGGAGCACTGCGGTCCTGCAGCCGGGACAGACCATCCCGCTGGCACGCACCCAGCCGGCACTCGATTTGGATTCCGTCACAGGCGGTTTCCGGCCGCTTTTCCGCGCTCTGGAACCCGACCAAGTC